>NZ_JBVIHM010000013.1:25750-57752 GCF_055570295.1 Streptomyces sp. NPDC031265 | reverse complement strand
GGTGGCGATGGTGGGGGGGGGGTTGGCGGGGGAGGGGTGTGGGGACAGGTCACGAACAAAACAGCATCACCCCCCCCCCCCCCCCCCCCCCCCCCCCGCCTCCTGCGTTTACTGCCCTGGTCAGAGCGTGATGAGAGCCTCCAGCGGCGCCCCGCGCAAGGCGGGTTCCAGCCGGTTCCGCCCGGCCAGGAAGCCGAGCTCCATCAGGACCGCCACTCCGGCCACCTCGGCCCCCGCCCGCCGGATCAGCTCCAGGGAGGCCTCGGCCGTACCGCCGGTCGCCAGCACGTCGTCTATGACCATGACGCGGTCGCCCGCGGCCAGGTCCTCGGCGTGCACCTCGATCTCCGCCGTGCCGTACTCCAGCTCGTACGCCTGCGAGAGCGTCGCTCCGGGGAGCTTGCCCGCCTTGCGTACGGGGATGAAGCCGATTCCGGCGCGGACCGCGACCGGGGCCGCCAGGATGAAGCCGCGCGCCTCCAGACCGACGATCTTCGTCGCGCCGTGCCGTACGCACAGTTCGGCGAGGGCGTCGGTCAGGGCCGCGAAGGCGGACGGGTCCGCGAGCAGCGGCGTGATGTCCTTGAACAGCACGCCCGGCTTCGGGTAGTCCGGCACATCACGGATGCGGCTGAGCAGCAGCTCCTGGGTGGAGACCGTCATCGGCGCTTCCCCCGGTTGTTGCGGGAGGGCTGGCGGCGCTGGCCGACAACCGCGCCCGCGGTCTCGGCCGCGTCGTCGTCATCGGCGCCGTCCTGCGGCTCGGCGTCCTGCGGCTCGCCCGTCTCGCCCTTGGCAGCGGAGGCGGCCCGCTTGGCGAGCACCCGCTTCTTGAGGGCCTTCATCTGCGGGTCGCGCTCCTTGAGGTCGGCGACCAGCGGGGTGGCGATGAAGATCGAGGAGTACGCACCGGCCGCGAGGCCGACGAACAGCGACAGCGAGATGTCGTTCAGCATGCCGGCGCCGAGGACGCCGCCACCGATGAACAGCAGGCCCGCCACCGGGAGCAGCGCGACGATCGTGGTGTTGATGGAACGCACCAGGGTGCCGTTGAGGCTCTTGTTCGCCATCTCGCTGTAGGTGAGCCTGGTCTGCTTGGTGATGCCGCGCTGGCCCTCCTTGAGACCGTCGAAGACGACGACGGTGTCGTAGAGGGAGTAACCCAGGATAGTGAGCAGACCGATCACGGTGCCCGGGGTGACCTCGAAGCCGACCAGTGCGTAGACACCGACGGTGATCGTGATGTCGTGGATCAGCGCGACGAGGGCCGCGAGCGCCATGCGCCACTCGAAGGCGATCGCCAGATAGATCACCACGAGGATCATGAACACGATCAGACCGGTCCACGCCTTGTTGGCGATCTGGTCGCCCCAGCTGGGACCGACCAGGTCGGCGTTGATGTCCTCGGCCGGGACCTTGAGCTCCTTGGAGAGCTGGCTCTTGATCGCGTCCGACTTCGCGGTGTCGATGCCGCTGATCTGGATGCGCAGGCCCTTGTTGCCGAGCTTCTGGACGATCGCGTCGTGGCCGGAGGCCCGCTCCGCGACCTCCTCCGCCTGGGCGACCGAGGCGCTGGTCTTCGGGGTGGTGAAGACCGCGCCGCCCTCGAACTCGATGCCCATCGTCAGACCCCGCACCGCCAGGCCCAAGATGGCCGTGATGGTGATCAGGATCGAGATGCCGTACCAGATCTTCCGCTTGCCGACGAAGTCGTAGCCGACCTCACCGCGGTAGAGCCGGGCGCCGAGATGACCGAGTCGCGACATCTCACGCCTCCTTCGGGTCGGTGGGGGCGGAGGTGCGGCGGGAGCGGCGCAGCGGCGGCTTGGCACCGAGTCGCTGCGGATCCAGACCGGACCACGGGTGGCCGTTGGCGAAGAACTTCTTGCGCGCCAGGAGCGTCATCACCGGCTTGGTGAACAGGAACACCACGACGATGTCGAGCAGGGTGGTCAGACCCAGCGTGAACGCGAAGCCCTGGACCTTGCCGACGGTCACGATGAACAGCACCGCCGCGGCGAGGAACGACACGAAGTCGGAGACCATGATCGTGCGCCGGGCGCGGGGCCAGGCCCGCTCGACGGCCGGGCGCAGCGTGCGGCCCTCGCGGATCTCGTCCCGGATCCGTTCGAAGTACACGATGAACGAGTCCGCGGTGATACCGATGGCGACGATGGCGCCACAGACCGCTGGCAGGTTCAGCGCGAAGTTGATGGCCGGCCCGAGCAGCGCCATGATCACGTACGTGAGGATCGCGGAGACCACGAGGCTCAGGATGGCGACCAGCGCCAGACCCCGGTAGTAGAGCACCAGGTAGATGATGACCAGCGCCAGACCGATGGCACCGGCGATCAGACCGGCGTGCAGCTGGTCGGCGCCGAGCGCGGCGGTGACGGTGGTGACGCTCTGCTCCTCGAAGGAGAGCGGCAGGGCGCCGTAGGAGAGCACGTTCGCCAGGTCGGTGGCGGAGCGCTGGTTGAAGCTGCCGGAGATCTCGGCGCTGCCGCTGAGCGTCTGGCTCACCGACGGGGCCGAGACGACCTGGCCGTCCAGGGCGATGGCGAACTGGTTCTGCGGGGACTGCTGCTTCGACAGCTTGCCGGTGATCGACTGGAACTTCTTCGAGCCCTTGCCCGTGAAGTCCATCTGGACGATCCACATGCCGCGCTGCTGGTCGATGACCGCCTTGGCCTTCTTGACGTCCGTACCCTCGATCTCGGCCGGGCCGAGGATGTACTTGGCGTCACCCGTCTGGCTGCAGGCCGCGATCGTGTCGGTGGCCTTGCTGCCGAAGGCGGCCTTGGCGCGGGACTCCTTGGTGGAGCAGTCCAGCGACTCGAAGTCCTTCTGGAGCTTGGCGACGGCGGCCGCGTCGTTGGCCGACGGGGTGGGCGGCGTCGTGCCCGGCTTCGAGGTGTTCGGCGTGCCCGGCGTCGACGGCGTGGTCTTCGGGGACGGCTTGCCGTCCGCCTTCAGAGCGTCGGTGACGGCGCGGCCCTGCGGCGTCGACTTCGAGCTCGGCTTGGCCGATGTCGTCGAGGACGGCTTGTTCTTGTCGCCGTTCTTGTCCGCGCCCTTGCTGGCCGAGGGGCTCGGCGTGGTGCTGGGCGCGGGCTTCGTCGGGGTGCCGGCGGCGACCGTCAGGACGGGCCGGAAGTAGAGCTTGGCGGTGGTGCCGACCTGCTGGCGGGCCTGCTCCGAGTTCGTCCCCTTGGGGATGTTGACGATGATGTTGCGATCGCCCTGGGTCTGGACCTCGGCCTCGGAGACACCCAGGCCATTGACACGACGGTTCATGATCGAAACCGCGGTGTCCATATTGGCCTTGTTGATCGCCTTTTCCTGGCCGGGCTCGGCCTTGGCCTTGAGCGTGATGCTCGTACCGCCGGCGAGGTCGATGCCCAGGCGCGGCGTCTTGTGCCCGGAGGCGAACATGCCGCCCGCGAGGGCCACCATGGCGATCAGGAACAGGACCAGGGTGCGCCCCGGCCTGCCCTGGGCCCCCGCCGGCCTTCGGCCCTTCTTCGGTGCTGCCACCTTGTCGTTTCTCCCTGTCCAACCGCCCGCGCCGGGTATGCGCCTGGGCGGCCACGAAGTGTTGTGGGGACGTCCCCCGTGGAAGTCGTCACCCTCGGCGGGACCGGCGGGCGCGGGTGCGCGCCCAGCGGTCCCCGAGAGGGGTTACTTCGCGTCCGACTCGCCGTCTGCCTTGCCGTCCTTGGGCGCGGCGGCGTCGTCCGCCTCGTCCTTCTTGCCCAGGTCGATCTTGCCGTCCGCCGGGGCGGCCTCGGCCGCGTCGTCGGCGTTCTCGGTCAGCGCCGAGGCGTCGTCCGGCACGGCCGGGAGGTCGGACGTCTCGCCCGAGTCGCCGTGCACGATGCGGTTGTACTCCTCGTCGGAGAGGACCGCGCCGATCGAGTTCTTCGCGTATACGGCGTGGACGCCCGGCGCCACCTCCAGGAGGACCGTGTCGTCGCCGATCTCCTTCACGGTGGCGTACATGCCGCCGATGGTGCGGACGCCGGTGCCGGACTGCATCTCATTGCGCATGGAGGCGGCCTGCTGCTGCTTCCTCTTCGCCGAGCGGGTCATGAGGAACATGGCCCCGATGAGGACGATGAAGGGGAGAAGGGTCACGAGACTCACGGGACGAACTTCCTTCGCACGACCGCGCAAGGAGTGCGGCCTGATCTGGGGGTGGGTATGCCGACCGGTAAATGTAAGGGCGGCATCGGCGGAGTCTAAGCGAGTCCGCACAGCTGGAACAACGCCCAGCATCCCACCGGGGTTCCTCCCCGCGCACCCACCCGCGCCGTCACGGCCCGAAGAGCCCCTGTTGTCCGCTTCCCGAGACGCCGCCCGGGCCCTGCTGGGGCGGGACGAGGCCGAGGTGCGCCCAGGCGGCGGGGGTGGCGACGCGCCCGCGCGGGGTCCGCGCGAGCAGGCCTTCCCGTACGAGGAAGGGTTCGGCCACCTCTTCGACGGTCTCGCGCTCCTCCCCCACCGCGACCGCCAGCGTGGACAGGCCGACCGGGCCGCCGCCGAACAGTTTCAGCAAGGCCTGCAGCACCGCCCGGTCCAGGCGGTCAAGGCCACGGCTGTCCACCTCGTACACCCGCAGGGCCGCCGCCGCGATGTCGCAGGTGATCACGCCGTCGGCCTTGACCTGCGCATAGTCCCTGACGCGGCGCAGCAGCCGGTTGGCGATACGGGGCGTGCCGCGCGAGCGGCCGGCGATCTCGGCCGCGCCCGCCGGGTCGATCTCCACGTCGAGGAGGCGGGCCGAGCGGTGGATCACGCGCTCCAGCTCGGCGGGCTCGTAGAACTCCATGTGTCCGGTGAAGCCGAAGCGGTCGCGCAGCGGGGGCGGCAGCAGCCCCGCGCGCGTGGTGGCGCCGACCAGGGTGAACGGGGGCAGCTCCAGCGGGATGGCGGTGGCGCCGGGGCCCTTGCCGACGATCACGTCGACCCGGAAGTCCTCCATCGCCATGTAGAGCATCTCCTCGGCGGGCCGCGACATCCGGTGGATCTCGTCGAGGAAGAGGACCTCCCCCTCCTGGAGGGAGGAGAGGATCGCGGCGAGGTCACCCGCGTGCTGGATCGCCGGGCCGCTGGTGATCCGGATGGGGGCGCCCATCTCGGCCGCGATGATCATCGAGAGCGTGGTCTTGCCGAGGCCGGGGGCGCCCGAGAGCAGCACGTGGTCGGCGGTGGCGCCGCGTGCGCGGGCGGCCCGCAGCACCAGGTCGAGCTGCTCGCGGACCTTCTCCTGGCCGACGAACTCGTCCAGGTCCTTGGGGCGCAGGGCGGCCTCGACGGCCTGGTCCTCGCCGTCGGCCACCGAGTCGACCAGCCTCGGGTCGGTGGCGTCGGCTCCGGTCTCGTCCCAGTTCATCAGTGTGGTTCTCTCGTCGGCTCGGTCAGCGGGCGCGGTTGAGGGTCTGCAGCGCGGCCTTCAGGAGCGCTCCGATGTTCGGGGTCTCGGCTGCCTCGGCCTGCGGGGCGACGGCGGCGACCGCCTCGTCGGCCTCCCTCGTCGCATAGCCGAGGCCGATCAGGGCGGCGTGCAGCTGGTCGCGCCAGCCCGCCGTGACCGGGGCGCCGGCGGCCGGGGCGCTGCCGACGGGCGCGCCGAGCCGGTCCTTCAGCTCGATGAGGAGCTTCTGGGCGCCCTTCTTGCCGATGCCGGGGACGGCGGTCAGCGCCTTCTCGTCGCCGGAGGCGAAGGCCCGGCGCAGCGCGTCCGGCGTGTGCACCGAGAGGACCGCCTGGGCGAGCCGGGGACCCACCCCGTTGGCGGTCTGGAGCAGTTCGAAGACCTGCTTCTCGTCGTCGTCCGCGAAGCCGTACAGCGTCAGTGAGTCCTCCCGGACGACCAACGACGTGGCCAGCTTGGCCTGTTGGCCGATACGGAGACCGGCAAGCGTGTTCGGAGTGCACTGGAGGGCCATGCCGACGCCGCCGACCTCGACCACCGCGGTGTCGGGGGCGAGGGCGGCGACCGGGCCGCTGACGAAGGCGATCATCGCGTGACCTTCTTTACGGAGAGTTGGGCACGGCGGGCCTGCTCGTGCGCCTGTTGCAGGCGGTTGACGGCGGGGGCGCGCCAGATGTGGCAGATGGCGAGGGCCAGCGCGTCCGCCGCGTCGGCCGGTTTCGGTGGGGCGTCCAGCCGGAGGAGGCGGGCCACCATCGCTCCGACCTGGTCCTTGTCGGCCCGGCCGCTGCCGGTGACGGCGGCCTTGACCTCGCTGGGGGTGTGCAGGGCGACCGGGATGCCGCGGCGGGAGGCGCAGAGCATGGCGACGGCGCTCGCCTGGGCGGTGCCCATCACCGTACGCACGTTGTGCTGGCTGAACACCCGCTCCACGGCGACGAATTCGGGCCGGTGCTCGTCGAGCCACTGCTCGATGCCCTGCTCGATGGCGACGAGGCGGTGGCCCAACTCGGCGTCCGCGGGCGTCCGTACGACACCGACGCCCAGCATGGTGAGCGACCGGCCCGCGACCCCCTCGACGACGCCCACGCCACACCGCGTCAGTCCGGGGTCCACTCCGAGTACGCGCACGGCCCCTCCCCTCGGTGATCTTCGACTTGCTGCCAGGCTATCCGCTGCCACTGACAACAGCGGCGGGCCGGTGGGACGTGTCCCATCGGCCCGCCGAAACCGCTCAGCTCGCGGCAGCGTTACGCGTCGACCTTCTCCATGACCTCGTCGGAGACGTCGAAGTTGGCGAAGACGTTCTGCACGTCGTCGCTGTCCTCCAGCGCGTCGATCAGCTTGAAGATCTTGCGCGCGCCCTCCTCGTCCAGCTCGACCTGCATGGTCGGGACGAAGTTGGAGTCGGCCGAGTCGTAGTCGATGCCGGCGTCCTGGAGGGCCGTGCGGACCGCGACCAGGTCGGTGGCCTCGGAGATGATCTCGAAGGAGTCACCGAGGTCGTTGACCTCTTCGGCGCCCGCCTCCAGGACCGCGTCGAGGACGTCGTCCTCGGAGAGCTCGCCCTTGGGGAGGACGATGACGCCCTTGCGGTTGAAGAGGTACGAGACGGAGCCCGGGTCGGCCATGTTGCCGCCGTTGCGCGTCATGGCGACGCGGACGTCCGATGCGGCACGGTTGCGGTTGTCGGTGAGGCACTCGATGAGCACCGCGACACCGTTGGGGCCGTAGCCCTCGTACATGATCGTCTCGTAGTCGGCGCCGCCCGCCTCAAGACCGGCACCGCGCTTGAGCGCGGAGTCGATGTTCTTGTTGGGCACCGACTGCTTCTTCGCCTTCTGCACGGCGTCGAAGAGGGTCGGGTTGCCGTCGATGTCGGCGCCGCCGGTGCGGGCCGCCACCTCGATGTTCTTGATCAGCTTCGCGAAGAGTTTGCCGCGCTTGGCGTCGATCACGGCCTTCTTGTGCTTCGTCGTAGCCCATTTAGAGTGGCCGGACATCTGCCTGTCTCCTTCGCGTAACCAATTCTGCGTCGTTCGGCAGAGATCCTACCGGGAGCCGGTCATCGGGCGTCGCGCACCATGTCCACGAAGAGGGCGTGCATCCGGTGGTCGCCGGTCAGCTCGGGGTGGAACGAGGTCGCGAGGGCGTTGCCCTGGCGCACCGCCACGATGTGGCCGCCGTGCTCCGCGAGGACCTCGGTCCGCGCGCCGACCGACTCCACCCAGGGCGCCCGGATGAAGACGCCGTCGACAGGGCCGACTCCGGTGACCTCCACGGTGGCCTCGAACGACTCGTTCTGCCGTCCGAAGGCGTTGCGGCGCACGATCATGTCGATGCCGCCGATCGTCTCCTGGCCCGAGCGCGGGTCGAGGATCTTGTCGGCGAGCATGATCAGGCCGGCGCAGGTGCCGTAGACGGGCATGCCGTCGGCCACGCGCGCGCGGAGCGGCTCCATCAGCCCGAAGAGGACCGCGAGCTTGGAGATCGTGGTGGACTCGCCGCCGGGTATGACCAGGCCGTCCACCTCGGCGAGCTCCTCGGGGCGCCGGACCGGCCTGGCCACGGCGTCCGCCGCGGCCAGGGCGATCAGGTGCTCCCGTACATCGCCCTGGAGAGCCAGGACGCCGATAACGGGGGTGTTCGTCATGAGGTGATTACCAGCCGCGGTTGGCGTAGCGCTCGGCCTCGGGGAGGGTGTCGCAGTTGATGCCGACCATGGCCTCGCCCAGGTTGCGGGAGGCGTCCGCGATGATCTTCGGGTCGTCGTAGAAGGTGGTGGCCTTCACGATGGCGGCGGCGCGCTTGGCCGGGTCGCCCGACTTGAAGATGCCGGAGCCGACGAAGACGCCCTCGGCGCCGAGCTGGCGCATCAGCGCGGCGTCGGCCGGGGTGGCGACGCCACCGGCGGAGAACAGCACCACCGGGAGCTTGCCGAGCTCGGCGACCTCCTTGACCAGCTCGTACGGGGCGCGCAGGTCCTTGGCGGCGGCGTACAGCTCGTTGTTGTCGAAGCCGCGCAGCTTGGCGATCTCGTTCTTGATCTGGCGCAGGTGGCGGACGGCCTCGACGACGTTGCCGGTGCCGGCCTCGCCCTTGGAACGGATCATGGCCGCGCCCTCGGCGATACGGCGCAGGGCCTCGCCCAGGTTGGTGGCGCCACAGACGAACGGGGTCGTGAAGGCGAACTTGTCGCTGTGGTTGACCTCGTCGGCCGGGGTGAGGACCTCGGACTCGTCGATGTAGTCGACGCCGAGGGACTGCAGCACCTGGGCCTCGACGAAGTGCCCGATGCGGGACTTGGCCATGACCGGGATGGAGACGGCCTCGATGATCTCTTCGATCATGTTGGGGTCGGACATCCGGGCGACGCCGCCGTCCTTGCGGATGTCGGCCGGGACCCGCTCCAGGGCCATGACCGCCACGGCGCCCGCGTCCTCGGCGATCTTCGCCTGCTCGGCGTTGACCACGTCCATGATCACACCGCCCTTGAGCTGCTCGGCCATGCCGCGCTTCACGCGCGCGGTGCCGGTCTCGGGGGTGTGGGCGCTGTTGGAGAGGGTGCTGGACACGGGACCTCGCTGGGGTGAAGAAGGGGGTGGAGCAGGGTTCTCTACTGCCCAGAGGGTGGCCCTGTGGACCAGTCCACAGCAAGGGCCAATGTGGAGGCGGTGGATCGTTTTGCCTGGCCGGTTGGCTGGCGGGCGCGGTCTGCGCGGGTGCCTCTTCGGTTACGGCTACGAGCCCGGGCGGTCCGCGAGTGCGACCGGAGGCTCGTCGTCCATCTCGAAAGCGAGGGGGAACGGGGCGTGCCCGGCCAGCCGGAACCAGCGGACCGTGCGGTGCCTGCGCAGGGCGCGGGCGGCGCGTACGGCGTCGTTGTGGAAGCGGCGGGCCATCGGGACCCGGCGTACGGCCTGGGCCAGCTCCTCCGCCGCGTCCACGCCGCCGGGGGCCTCGCGGACCGCCTCCATCTGGGCGGGCTCGCCGAAGACGGCCCGCAGCGCCTGGCTGAGCTCGCTCTCGGTGACCTCCCGGTGCTCCTCCTCGGCCTGGCGCGCCGCGTGCGCCGCCTCGTACAGCACGATGGACGCGGCGGGGTCCAGGACGCCGGAGGTGGCCAGTTCCTGGGTGACCGAGGCGCGGCGCAGCAGCTGGGCGTCGAGGGCGGCGCGGGCTGCGTCGATGCGGGCGTGCAGGCGGTCGAGGCGGCCGGCGGTCCAGCTGAGGTAGAGGCCGGTCGCCACGAGGGCGACGACGATCCAGATGAGGGTTACGGTCACGGGCGGCAAGGCTACCGGGCCCCCGCCCCGCCCCTTCCCGCTGCCGCGTGGCCTGCGGGTGGGTTGAGGTGGGTTTCCCGGGGGCTACGCCCCCGGCCCCCGGGGCGGGGCCTGCGGCCCCTGCACCCCGCTTCGGGGCTGCGCCCCGGTCCGCGTTCGTCTGCAGGTTCTCTGTGGCTGGCCGCAGACAAACCCCCGGGCCCTCAGTCCCGTGCCAACCCGAACCTCGCCCGGAACCCCGGCCGTTCGTCCGTGGCCACCGATGCCGCGCCGTCCGTCACCGTTTCGTAGACCGCGAGGATGTCCGCTCCCACCGTCGACCAGTCGAAGCGGCGTACGTGGGCGGAGCCCCTGGCTCTGAGTCCGGCTCGGCGGGCCGGGTCGGACAGGAGGCCCACGGCCGCCTCGGCCAGCGCGTCCGCGTCCTCGTTGGCGAAGAGTTCGCCCGCGCCGCCCTGGTCCAGGACCTGCGCGAACGCGTCCAGGTCGCTCGCCAGGACCGCCGCCCCGGCCGACAGCGCCTCGACCAGGATGATGCCGAAGCTCTCGCCACCGGTGTTGGGCGCCACGTACACGTCGACGCTGCTCAGGAAGCGCGCCTTGTCCTCGTCGCTGACCATGCCCAGGAATTCCACGCGGGAGCGCATCTCTGCCGGGAGGGACGCCACGGCTTCCTCCGCGTCGCCCTTGCCCGCCACCAGGAGGCGGGTCTGCGGGCGTTCCGCGAGGATCTTGGGCAGCGCCCTCATCAGGACCGGCAGGCCCTTCCTCGGCTCGTCGATGCGGCCCATGAAGCCGAGCGTGTCGCCCTGCCACTGGGGCCTCGGCTCGGCCTTGGCGAAGAAGTCGACGTCGACGCCGTTGGGGATCACCACCGCGTCGCCGCCGAGATGCTCGACCAGCGTGCGCCGCGCGTACTCGCTCACCGCGATCCGCGCGCTGATCTTCTCCAGGGCGGGCTGCAGGATCGGGTACGCCGCGATCATCGCCCGCGAGCGCGGGTTGGACGTGTGGAACGTCGCCACGATCGGGCCCTGCGCCGCCCAGCAGCTCAGCAGGCCGAGGGAGGGTGAGGCGGGCTCGTGGATGTGGATCACGTCGAAGGTGCCCTCGTGCAGCCACCGCCGCACCCGGGCCGCCGACAGGAAGCCGAAGTTCAGCCGGGCCACCGAGCCGTTGTACGGGACGGGGACCGCCCGGCCCGCCGAGACCACGTACGGCGGGAGCGGCGTCTCGTCGTCGGCGGGGGCGAGCACGGAGACCTCGTGGCCGCGCCGGATCAGATGCTCGGCCAGGTCCCTGATGTGGAACTGGACGCCGCCCGGTACGTCCCAGGAGTACGGGCAGACGATGCCGATCCTCACGCCCGGCGCTCCTCAAGGTCGGCGAGCCACAGTCGCTGCAGCATGTGCCAGTCCTCCGGGTGTTCGGCGATTCCGGTGGCGAAGGCGTCCGCCAGCGCCTGGGTCATCACGGACGTCTTCTCCGTGCGCGTGCCCGTCTCGGGCACGTCGATCGGCGGGTGCACCCTGCCCCGCATGACGGGCGACCCGTCGTACCAGAGCGTCACGGGCAGCAGCAGCGCGCCCGTCTGCTGGGCCAGCAGCGCCGGCCCGGCCGGCATCCGCGCGGCCTCCCCGAAGAACTTCACCTCGACGCCGGAGGCGGACAGGTCGCGGTCCGCGACCAGGCAGACCAGGCCGCCCGCCCGCAGCCGCTGGGCCAGCGTGCCGAAGGCCGAGCCGCCGGTGTGCGGCAGGACCTCCATGCCCAGGCTCTCGCGGTAGGCGACGAACCGGTCGTACAGCGTCTCGGGCTTGAGCCGCTCGGCGACCGTGGTGAACGGGGTGTCCAGCTTGGTCGTGACCCAGGCGCCCGCCAGGTCGTAGTTGCCCATGTGCGGCAGCGCCAGGACCACGCCCCGCCCGGAGGCGAGGCCGTCGGTGAGGTGGTGGAGGTCCCTCGGCTCGAAACCGGTCTTCATCCGGTCCCTGCTCCAGGCAGGCAGCCGGAACGACTCCATCCAGTACCGCATGTACGAGCGCATCCCGGCCTTGGACAGCTCGGCCAGGCGCTGCGGGGAGGCGTCGGGCACCACGCGCGCGAGGTTGGACTCCAGGCGCAGCACGCTCTTGCCGCGCCGCTTCCACACCGTGTCCGCGATTCGCCGGCCCAGGCCCGTGGCCATCGGCTCGGGGAGCTTCTTGACGGTGGCCCAGCCCAGTCCGTAGAGCGTGTCCGTCAGCCGTTCCCTCATGAGGCGGCCTCACTGGTCCTGGCGGCGGCGTCGGCCTCCGCGGCCTCGCGGCGCACCGTCACCACCCGCTGGATCAGCGTGATCAGGCTGCCCACGGCCACGATCCACAGCGCGATCGGCAGCAGGATCTGGATGCCGGGCACGCCGAACTTGTGCAGCCCCGCGAGACCGGCCGCGACCAGCGAGATCACCAGGCGTTCGGCCCGCTCGATCAGGCCGTTGACGGCGACCGGCAGCCCGATCGACTCGCCGCGCGCCTTGGTGTACGAGACGACCTGGCCGCTGGCCAGGCAGAAGATGGAGACCGCGCACAGGACGTCGTTGTCGCCGCTGCCCGCGTACCAGAGGGCGAAGCCGCCGAAGATCGCGCCGTCCGCGACGCGGTCGAGCGTCGAGTCGAGGAACGCGCCCCAGCGGCTGGAGATCCCCGCCTGGCGGGCCATGTTGCCGTCGACCAGGTCGGAGAAGACGAACAGGGTGATGACGATGGTGCCCCAGAAGAACTCGCCCCGGGGGAAGAAGACCAGCGCACCCGCCATCACTCCGGCCGTGCCGAGCAGGGTCACGGCGTCCGGGCTCACCCCCCGGCGGAGCAGAAACGCGGCGAACGGCGTGAGGACACGCGTGAAGAATGCACGCGCGTACTTGTTCAGCATGGCCTTCCCGACGGTCGGTGTGGCCGCGCGGCCCTGCTGGCCGCCGGCTGGCCCATCGTAGCCAGGCCCGGAGACCTCCACCGCCGCGCACCCTTCACTGCCCGCGTTCCCGTACGACGTATGGACGCACAGTGACCGGAGTGGAACGCTGGAAAGACCGCGGGCACGCGAAGCCGCCTCCGCCGGGGTCCTCCCCGGCCGGAGGCCGGGGGAGGATTCCGCGCGGCCGCGCCCTTTCACCACCTCACCGTGCAAGAAACGGAAGCCATACGGGAGGAACGGCATGGGCGACAAGGCGAGTGCACATCCCGGAGCCGCCGGCAGGGCAGCTACGGCCGACCACCCCTCATCCGTACGGAATGTGGTGCTGGTCGGCCACAGCGGATCCGGGAAGACGACATTGGTGGAAGCGCTCGCGCTGACGGCGGGAGCCGTCAACCGCGCGGGCCGGGTCGAGGACGGCGGGACCGTCTCCGACTACGACGAGATCGAACACCGGCAGCAGCGCTCGGTCCAGCTGTCGCTGGTCCCCGTCGAGTGGGCCGGCTGCAAGATCAATATCTTGGACACCCCCGGATACGCCGACTTCGTCGGGGAACTCAGGGCCGGTCTGCGAGCGGCGGACGCGGCCCTTTTCGTCGTCTCCGCCTCGGACGGCGTGGACGGCGCGACCCGGATGGTGTGGGACGAGTGCGCGGCCGTGGGCATGCCGCGGGCCATCGTGGTCACCCACCTGGAGGCGGCCCGCGCCGACTTCACCGAGATGACCCGGGTGTGCGCCGAGGCGTTCGGCGGCGACGACCCCGACGCCGTACTGCCTCTCTATCTGCCGCTGCACGGACCCGAGGGACCGGACGGGCACGCGCCCGTCACCGGCCTGATCGGACTGCTTTCGCAGCGCGTCTTCGACTACGCGTCCGGCGAGCGCAAGGAGGCCGAGCCCGGCCCCGAGCAGCTCCCGCTCATCGAGGAGGCCCGCAACCGGCTGATCGAGGGGATCATCGCCGAGAGCGAGGACGAGACCCTCATGGACCGCTATCTCGGCGGCGAGGAGATCGACGTCAAGACGCTCATCGACGACCTGGAGCGGGCGGTCGCGCGCGGCACCTTCCACCCGGTCCTGGCGGCCGCCCCGGCCGCCGGGGGCGCCCGCCAGGGCATCGGCACCGTCGAGCTCCTGGAACTGGTCACAGGCGGCTTCCCGACCCCCCTGGAGCGCACCGCGCCCGAGGTGACGACCCCACAGGGCGCCGCGCGCCCCACCCCGGTCTGCGCCCCCGACGGCCCGCTGGTCGCCGAAGTGATCAAGACCTCGTCCGACCCGTACGTGGGCCGGGTCAGCCTGGTCCGCGTCTTCTCCGGCACCCTGCACCCCGACGAGACCGTCCACGTCTCCGGGCACGGCATGACCGACCGGGGCCACGAGGACCACGATGTCGACGAGCGGATCGGCGCGATCTCCTCGCCCTTCGGCAAACAGCAGCGCACCCTGGGCTCCTGCATCGCGGGCGACATCGCCTGTGTCGCCAAGCTGACCCGCGCCGAGACCGGGGACACCCTCTCCGGCAAGGACGACCCGCTGCTCATGGCGCCCTGGGAGATGCCCGACCCGCTGCTCCCGCTGGCCATCCAGGCCCACAGCAAGGCCGACGAGGACAAGCTCTCGCAGGGGCTCTCCCGGCTCGTCGCCGAGGACCCGACCATGCGCCTGGAGCAGAACCCGCACACGCACCAGCTGGTCCTGTGGTGCCTGGGCGAGGCGCACAAGGACGTGGCCCTGGAGCGGCTGCGCACCCGCTACGGCGTCCAGGTCGACGTCGTCCCGCACAAGGTGTCGCTGCGCGAGACCTTCGGCGACACCGCCACCGGGCGCGGCCGCCACGTCAAGCAGTCCGGCGGCCACGGCCAGTACGCGATCTGCGAGATCGAGGTGGCGCCGCTGCCCCCCGGATCCGGCATCGAGTTCGTCGACAAGGTGGTGGGCGGCGCCGTGCCGCGCCAGTTCATCCCCTCCGTCGAGAAGGGCGTACGCGCCCAGGCCGCCAAGGGCGTCGCCGCGGGCTATCCGCTCGTCGACGTACGGATCACGCTCCTGGACGGCAAGGCCCACTCGGTGGACTCCTCGGACGCCGCCTTCCAGACGGCCGGGGCCCTGGCCCTGCGGGAGGCCGCCGCCGACGTCCGCATCCACCTCCTGGAACCCGTCGCCGAGCTCCAGGTGCTGGTGCCCGACGACTACGTGGGCCCGGTCATGAGCGATCTGTCCGGCCGCCGGGGCCGCGTCGTCGGGACCGAGCAGGCGGGCCCGGGGCGCACCCTCGTACGGGCCGAGGTGCCCGAGATCGAGATCGGGCGGTACGCGGTGGACCTGCGCTCCGTCTCGCACGGCACCGGCCGCTTCGACCGCAGCTACGCCCGGCACGAGCCGATGCCGCCGCAATTGACGGAGAAGCTCCGGGAATCACTGGAAAAGACCGCTTAGATACGGTAATTGACGGATCGTCGGAAACGCCGCCCGTCCAACCCCTTTGCGGCGGGCGGCATTCCGAGGTCCCGTGTCGCGAGAGCACCGACCCCGATACGCTGGGTGCCTGCTCAGCAGGTGTGCGGGGAACGGCAGTCGGGAACAGGCCGCAGAGCGATACAGTGCGCGGCGATGGGGGCGGCAGTGGCGGACCAACCATTCGACTTCTCACCGGGGGCCCAGGTCCCGCTCCAGGGCGCGGCGGGCCAGACGGCCGCGACCCAGGCACTGGCCTCGGCCGCCTACCGGGACAGCCCGGTCACCGACATACTCAAGGCCAACAACGAGTGGCACGAGTCGGCCGTCACCAAGCCCCGGCTCTCCCTCTTCGAACCGAACCTCGGTGAGGCCTTCTCCCGCGCCGTGCAGTCCCGCATGCTCGGCGCCACCCGCAAGGCGATCATCCAGTCCTTCGGCACCGAACCGCAGACCGTCGTCGAGCACTGCCTCGCCGCGATCCGCATCCGCAAGGAGCGCGACACCAGGCTCACCCTGGTCACCGCCGTCTTCGGGGTGCTCTTCCTGCCCGGACTGCTGCTGTGGCTCGCCCTCTTCCAGCTGCGCCGCACCCTCGCCGGCGCCAAGGACCGCCGCGTCGGGGCCCTGGGCAACCTGCTGCTCGTCGCCTTCGCCGTGCTCGCCGTGATCGCGCTGGTCAAGCTGCCCTTCGGCGGCTTCCTCGCGATCTATCTGCGCGCCATGCTGGTGATGCCCGTCCTCGGCTGGTTCTGGGCCAAGCAGATCTGCGAATCCACCGCCAAGGACCTGCGCGCCCGCTGGACCGGCCTCCTCTCCGGCGGCGGAGTCGGCGCCAAGATCCCCGAGGCCGTACCGAAGAACCCGCACGAGACCGCCGCCGAGCAACTGCGCCAGAACCTCGCCAAACTCACCGCCGAGCAGCACAGCAACGCCGTCTTCTACGCCGGCCCCAAGGGCATACTCGGCATGGGCACCCGCTGGGGCAGCTGGCAGCTCGCCGAGGAGCTCGTCTCCAAGGACCCCGGCAAGGAGATCCACGGCTTCCGCAGCTGGGACGTCATAAGGTCCATCCAGGACCGTCTGCACCTGCTCGAACGCGGGCCCCTGCACACCGGCGGCTTCCCCAAGCCCTCGGTCACCAACTGGGTCGTCTCCCCCGTCGGCGAGAACGCCAAGGAAGTCGCCCGGCCCACCGGCCAGGACGTCGACAACTTCCAGGTGCGCCAGCACGAGGTCCAGCGCATCTGCAACGAGCAGCAGTTCTCCAGCGGCAACCGCCACTACCTGGGTGTGCAGTTCACCCTCTGGGACGGCCAGCTGGTGATCACCATGATGATCACCGTGACCGTGCTCCACGAGACCCTGCGCATCGAGGTCACCGGACACGCCCTCGGCCCGGTGCACGCCCTGTTCACCACCAAGCCGAGCCCCAAGACCAAGTCGGTCGACAAGACCTTCAAGTTCTGGGAGAAGAAGGAGATACAGCTCCCGCTGGTCGAGCCGCGCGAGGTCGTCCGCCTCGCCGCCCGCGCCCCGCTGACCTGGTACCCGCCGCTCCTCGACCACCTCGGCGGCAAGCTGGTGCTGCCCGAGCCGTTCGGCCTGCGGCACGCCTGGGCCGACAAGCCCTGGCGACACCGCTTCATGGCCGACGACGCGATGCGCGCGGCCACGCCCGTCCTGCGCGTGGTGCACGCCGCCGCGATGAAGGTGCTGGACGAGAACGGCGTGGACACCGAGCGCTTCAACAACCGCTCGATGATCCTGAGCGGCATGGTGCAGGACCCGGCGCCGCGCAGGGCGGACTCGTACGACGCGTGAACTGCGACGTGTGAACCACCACGCCTGAACCTCAGCCCCTGGGCCAGGCCTCCGCGAGCATCTTGCGGGTGTCGCCCAGGAGTTGGGGCAGGATCTTGGTGTGGCCGACGACCGGCATGAAGTTGGTGTCGCCGCCCCAACGAGGCACGATGTGCTGATGCAGATGGGCGGCGATACCGGCCCCGGCCACGGTGCCCTGGTTCATGCCGATGTTGAAGCCGTGCGCCCCGGACGCCGTCCGCAGGGCCGTCATGGCCTGCTTGGTGAGCTCCGCGAGCTCCACGGTCTCGGCGGCGTCCAGGTCCGTGTAGTCGGCGACGTGCCGGTAGGGCACGACCATGAGGTGGCCGCCGTTGTACGGGTAGAGGTTGAGCACCGCGTACACATGCTCGCCACGGGCAACGACCAGCCCGTCCTCGTCGGATTTGGCCGGGATGGAGCAGAAGGGACAGCCGTCGCCCGCACCCGGGCCGGTCGGCTTGTTCTCACCCTGGATGTAGGCCATCCGGTGGGGCGTCCACAGGCGCTGGAAGGCGTCCTGGACACCCACCCCGATCTGCTGTTCCGGCTCACTCGTCATGTTGTGCAGCATATGACTTCATGTGCGGGGACGAGGAGCGGCCCCCGGGGAGCAGGGCTTCCCGGGGGCCGCGTCGGGCCGGTGAGGGGCGTCAGACCTGCGCCCGCTCCTCGACGACCTTGAGCACCTTGGCGATCGCCTCGTCGACCGGGACGCCGTTCTCCTGCGAACCGTCGCGGTAGCGGAACGAGACCGCACCGGCGGCCATGTCCTCGTCACCCGCGATGATCATGAACGGGACCTTGGCCTTCTGGTGGTTCCTGATCTTCTTCTGCATCCGGTCCGAGGACGCGTCGACCTCGACCCGCAGCCCCTGGGTCTTCGCCTTCTCGGCGAACTCCTGGAGGTACGGGACGTGCGCGTCACCGATCGGGATGCCGACCGCCTGGACGGGGGCCAGCCACGCCGGGAAGGCGCCCGCGTAGTGCTCCAGGAGCACCGCGAAGAACCGCTCGATGGAGCCGAACAGCGCGCGGTGGATCATGACGGGCTGCTGGCGAGAGCCGTCCGCCGCCGTGTACTCCAGGCCGAACCGCTTGGGCTGCTGGAAGTCGACCTGGATGGTCGACATCTGCCAGGAGCGGCCGATGGCGTCCTTGACCTGCACGGAGATCTTCGGGCCGTAGTAGGCGGCGCCGCCCGGGTCCGCGACCAGCGGCAGGCCCTGCTTCTCGGCGGCCACCCGCAGCGCCTCCGTGGCCTCCTCCCACTCCGCGTCCTCGCCGATGAACTTGTCCGACTCGGGGTCGCGGGTCGACAACTCCAGCTCGAACTCGGTCAGGCCGTAGTCGCGCAGCAGGTCGAGTACGAAGGTGAGCAGCGAGTCGAGCTCGTCCGGCATCTGCTCCTTGGTGCAGTAGATGTGCGAGTCGTCCTGGGTGAAGCCGCGCGAGCGGGTGAGCCCGTGCACGACGCCCGACTTCTCATACCGGTACACCGTCCCGAACTCGAAGAGCCGCAGCGGCAGTTCACGGTAGGAGCGGCCGCGCGCCTTGAAGATCAGGTTGTGCATCGGGCAGTTCATCGCCTTGAGGCGGTAGTTCTGCTCGTCGAACTGGATGGCCGGGAACATACCGTCCGAGTAGTTCGGCAGGTGGCCCGAGATCTCGAAGAGCTTCTCCTTCGAGATGTGCGGGGTGTTCACGAACTCGTACCCCGAGTCCTCGTGCCGCTTGCGCGAGTAGCTCTCCATCTCCTTGCGGATCACCCCGCCCTTGGGGTGGAAGACCGCGAGGCCCGGGCCCAGCTCGTCCGGGAAGGAGAACAGGTCGAGCTCGGCGCCGAGCTTGCGGTGGTCGCGCTTCTCGGCCTCGACGAGGAAGTCCAGGTACGCCTTCAGCTCGTCCTTGGTGGGCCACGCGGTGCCGTAGATCCGCTGGAGCTGCGGGTTCTTCTCGCTGCCGCGCCAGTAGGCGGCGGCCGAGCGCATCAGCTTGAACGCCGGGATGTTGCGGGTGGTGGGCAGGTGGGGACCGCGGCAGAGGTCCTTCCAGCACAGCTCGCCGGTCTTGGCGTCCAGGTTGTCGTAGATCGTCAGCTCGCCGGAGCCGACCTCGGCATCGGCGCCGTCGGCGGCCTGCGCCGCGTTGCCCTTGAGGCCGATGAGCTCCAGCTTGTACGGCTCGTCCGCCAGCTCCTCGCGGGCGGCCTCGTCGCTGGTGACCCGGCGGGAGAACTTCTGCCCCCGCTTCTGGATCTCCTGCATCTTCTTCTCGACGGCCTTGATGTCCTCCGGGGTGAAGGGCCGGGCCACGTCGAAGTCGTAGTAGAAGCCGTCCCGGACCGGCGGGCCGATGCCCAGCTTGGCCTCGGGGAAGAGCTCCTGGACGGCCTGGGCCATCACGTGCGCGGTGGAGTGGCGCAGGATGTTGAGGCCGTCCTCGGAGGAGATCTCGACGGGCTCGACCTCCTCGCCGTCCTTCACCTCGTACGCGAGGTCCTTCAGCTCACCGGCCACGCGGGCCGCGACGACGGTGCGCTCACCGGTGAAGAGCTCGGCAGCCGTAGTGCCCGTCGTCACCACGCGCTCTTCCCGCTCGGAATCGCGTTGGATGATCACACGGACGTCTGACACCGGTCTCTCCTGACTGAAGGGGGCGCACCAGATTCATCTCTCAGATGCGTGATGAATCCTACCGAGCCGGTAGGGCCGGTCGCGAAACGGTTTGCGCGGCGCCACCCTCGACGCCACCCACACCCGCACCCACGCCCCCGCCTCACTCCTCCCCCGCGCACGCCTCCTCAAAGAAGGCAATGCTCTCCATGGTCCCCTGGATCGACTTCATCAAGCGGTCCCGCTCCGCGTCGTCCACCTGGACCGGCACCACCCCGGTCGCCCCGGCGAGCCGACGGAAGCCGCCCCGGCTCTCCAGCCGGCCCACCACCCGGATCGGCAGGCCGACGAGGTGGGCGTGGCCCGCGATCCGGTAGGCCTCCTCGTCCAGCTCCATCCGCACGTACGGGATCTCCGCGCCCGCCAGGACCCGCAGCCGTACCGTCCCCGGACCGCGCGGGCCCGAGCGCCGCAGCCGGACCACCGCGCCGGTGACCCGGACCGGCAGCGAGGGCTCGGCGCCGAGGTAGCGCGCCCCGGCCTCACGCAGCGCGGGCAGGTCGCCGGGCGAGAACTCCACCGGCTCGGGGCGCGGCGCGCACCCGGCCGGGACGCCCGCCGCCGGGGCCCACTCCAGGGCGACCCGGACGCTCTCCGAGCCCGACACCAGGGCGACGACGGCCTCGGTGAGCTCGCGGCTGACGCCCGCCCCGACGGCCGCGTCGAACGCCTCCATGCCGCCGGTGGTGCGCCGGTAGTCGATGGCTTCGCGGACCGCGTACAGCGCCTCGCAGAGCCGGACGACCACCGCGCGGCCCGGTTCCACGGGGACGAACGCGGTGAGCCGCCCGCCCGGCGCCGGGCCGACCAGGACGCCTTCGAGCGCGGCCAGTGCCTGTCTGCGGTGGCGGGCGCCGTAGTACCCGGCCCGGCCGCGCACGGCGAGCGCGCCCGCCAGGAGCATCCGGTGGGCGGCGCCCCGCAGCCGCTCCTGCTCGGTCCAGGGAGCGGCGCCGGAGGGGCCCGGCGGGGTGTCGCGCCACCAGCGGACTTCGTCGCTGGGCACGGCGAGCGAGACCAGCACCTCGCGTGCGGAGGGCGCCGCCGAGCGGGCCAGCGCGGTGAGCGCCTCGCCGATCAGGTCCTCGCTGTCGGGGTACGCGCGGCTGTCGGGCACCAGCAGGCTCGTGCCGGTACCGCCGCCCCCGGGCGGGGTCCAGCGCGCGTACCGCCCGGCCGCGCCGCCGCGCCGCTGCCAGCCGTGCCGGTGCAGCAGCACACCGAGCACGGCCGGGTCCACCTGTGCCGGAACCGGCTCCACCGTCTCCGGCCCACCGAACTCCCCGCTCGACAGACGCATCAGGGCCTCCCTCCCACCCCGACCCGGGTCATGATCTCGCAGAGCGCGCGATCGTCGAAGATCCGCGAGGTCGGTATCCGCACTGTGGTCCTGCGCCGCCCGGTCACCGCGTGGCCGGCCAGATTGGTCCAGTAGCAGCAGTGCCGCAGCGCGAGCCGGTCGTGGCCCGCGCGCAGCCACTCGTCCCGGCTCCTGGGCACGAGCATCACGACCAGGATCTTGTGCACCGACACGGGTGTGCGGGCCAGCTTCACCAGGTGCTCGTTGTCGAGGGTGAAGGAGAAGGCCCCGCCCGGCGGGTGCGGCGGGATCTGGTACGTGCACTTGAGCTGCACCTTGATCGTGACTTCGTCGTCGACGGTGTGGCCGGGGGCGCTGTGGCTCACGTGCCAGTCGATTCCGTTGTCCGGAAAGGGCTGCGAGAGCGAACAGCCGGCGGCGGCCGCCACCGCGTGGAGGTAGCCCACCTGGAGGGTCTCCATGCAGGCGGTGGTGGCGAGTGAGCCGCGCAGTGGTTCGGTCCGCTCAGATATCAACCCGCCCGGCTCCGGCTGCGCGATCGCCATGGCCGTCGTACGCCTTCCGTCAACTTGCGGGCCCGTCACCTGTGTTGTTGCCGGAGGGCGTACGCCGCAAACGGCCCGGGTATCACGGAATCGGGCAGGGGACGCACGCCATCTGCCAAGGGTACAAAGGGAGTTGAACCATGACGTGCTGGTATGAAGGCCCCCTGGCCGCTTTCGACACCGAGACGACCGGCGTGGACGTGGAGCGGGACCGCATGGTCTCGGCCGCCCTCGTGGTCCAGGACGGACCGGGTTCGCGGTCCCGGGCGACGCGCTGGCTGGTGAACCCGGGCATATCCGTTCCGGAGGGCGCGACCGCCGTGCACGGGCTCACCGACGAGCACCTCCAGCTGAACGGGCGGTGGCCCGCGCCGGTGATGGAGGAGGTGGCCAGGGCGCTGGCCGAGGAGTGCGCGGCGGGGCGGCCGCTGGTGGTGATGAACGCGCCGTTCGACCTCACGCTGCTGGACCGGGAGTTGAAGCGCCACCGCGCCTCGTCGCTGGCGCGCTATCTGGACGGGGCGCCGCTGCGGGTCCTCGATCCGCGGGTCCTCGACAAGCACCTGGACCGCTACCGCAAGGGCCGCCGCACCCTCACCGATCTGTGCGCGCACTACGGGGTGGTGCTGGACAGCGCGCACGACGCGGCGGCGGACGCGCTGGCCGCGCTGGAGGTCGTACGGGCGGTGGGCCGCCGCTACGCGGCGCGGCTTGAGCGGCTCACCCCAGCGGAGATCCACACCCTGCAGACCGGCTGGCACGCGGCCCAGGCGCGAGGCCTGCAGGCGTGGTTCACACGCAACGGGACCCCGGAGGCGGTGGACCCGGCGTGGCCGTTGCGCCCCGAGCTGCCCGCCGCGGCCTGACCGGCGGACCGGCCGTCAGATGTGGAAAGGCCGGTCCGTCGATGACGGACCGGCCTTCTCCCGGTGGGCGATACTGGGTTCGAACCAGTGACCTCTTCGGTGTGAACGAAGCGCTCTCCCACTGAGCTAATCGCCCGGGAACGGACTGAACCATACAGGCCCGGACGGCCCGGGTTCAAACTCCGTTCAGGACGGCCGTGAGCCCCCGCCGTCCGGCGCGCATCATCAGGGCGTGGTTGGCGAGGAAGACGGGACGCCCGGGAACCGCGAGCCGCCGCATCAGCGGCTTGCGCACCTCGACCTCCTGCTCGTACACCGCGTGCGTGCCGCCGCCGCAGGCGCTCAGCGTCCAGCGCGCCCAGCCCTCCAGGTCGCCGCTCATGGCCACTTCCAGGACGCCGGCCGCCTCGTCGCGGCGCCGCTCGCGGGCGGTGACGACCAGGTCGTACGGCAGGAGGGAGCGGAACCTGGCGGTGGCCGTGCGGTCGTCGACGGCGGTCACCTCGCGTATCTGCGGCCACCAGTGCGGATACCCCTCGGCGCGCTCCAGGACCGCGTAGACGGCGGCGGTCGGGGCGGGCAGGTGCCAGATGCTGCGGAACCGGTAGTGGCTCCAGCGCGCGGTTCTCGGCTTCATGGTTCAAGTCTGCGCCGGGGCACGGGAAGTACACCGGGGGGTGACCGGGATCTCAGAAACGCCGAAGGCCCGGAGATCGGTGTCGATCTCCGGGCCTTCGGTCCGGGTGGGCGATACTGGGTTCGAACCAGTGACCTCTTCGGTGTGAACGAAGCGCTCTCCCACTGAGCTAATCGCCCGGGCGCACCGCAAACATTACCGCATGTCAGCGGGGCGTTTGACCATGGTGGCCGGTCCCGCCGTCACTCGTTGATCTTCCACGGCATGACGAGGCCGAACTTCCAGAGGTAGACCGCGGCGAGCACCGCGACGATCACCAGGGCGATCGCCGTGAGGATGATGTTCCGCCGTCGCACCTCGGGGTCGAGGGCCCGCTGGGCGGCCTCGGTGACCTTCCGCCTGGTCCAGCGCAGCACCAGCTGGGCCCAGACGAACTCGGTCGCCCAGATCGCCATGCCGCCGAAGATCACCAGCCATCCGGGGCCGGGCAGCGGAAGCATGATGACGCCCGCGACCACCACCGCGAGGCCCACTATGAAGACGCCGACCTGCCAGCTCAGATGGAGCGGCCTGGACGCCTTGATGAAGGCGGGCGCCCGCGATCCCAGGGCCGCCTCCGGCGCACCGGCCTGCTCGTCACTCCCCGTATTCATGCCGTCCAATCTACCCGACGGCGGACCCTCACCAGAATGGCCGCATAACCCAAAGTAATACTCCGCCGTACGAGCTACCTGAACGACCGCAAAACGGCCAGAGGGGTTTACAACGGCACCGTAGGTGGCATGTCGATTTCGCCGACGTGCGAATCCCCGAGCGCACACTGAGCGAAAGGCCCTGGCGCTTATGAACACCACGGTCAGCTGCGAGCTGCACCTGCGCCTCGTTGTGTCGAGCGAGTCCTCACTGCCTGTACCCGCGGGCCTGCGGTATGACACGGCCGATCCCTACGCCGTGCACGCCACCTTCCACACCGGAGCCGAGGAGACCGTCGAGTGGGTGTTCGCCCGCGACCTTCTCGCCGAGGGCCTGCACCGGCCCACCGGTACCGGAGACGTCAGAGTCTGGCCGTCACGCAGTCACGGCCAGGGCGTCGTCTGCATCGCCCTCAGCTCTCCGGAAGGAGAAGCCCTGCTCGAAGCCCCGGCGCGGGCTCTGGAGTCGTTCCTCAAGCGGACCGACGCCGCGGTGCCACCGGGCACCGAGCACCGTCACTTCGATCTGGACACGGAGCTCTCGCACATCCTGGCGGAGAACTGAGCCAGACCGAGAGCCGCACGGCGCCGTCCGACTCGGGGAGACGGCGCCGTGCGGACACCCGCATAGGCACGCCCACCGCATAGGCATCTCCACCGGTGCCCGTCCCGCGAAGACCCTCGCGGGACGGGCACCGGTGCGCTCGCGCCCGAGCCGCTAGAGTCACCGGGCATCGGCGGGCACCGGCCCGCAGCAGGCCAGGGAGCGAATCGTGCTGATCCCTCACGACACCCGGATCGCCCTCGACATGGTGGTCGATCTGGTGAACACCTCGCCGGAGAGGGAGGAGCCCGACCGGCTCGCCGACATCGCGGCGCTGGACGGCTTCGTACGGGACCACGACGTCAGCGGCGTGGAGAGCCTCACGGCGCGCGATCTCTCCGGCGTACGGACCGTACGCGGCCGTTTCGCGGGTGTTTTCGAGGCGGCGGACGCCCGGGCCGCGGCCGGTCTCGTCAACGAGATCGTGGCGGAGGCGGGCACCACCCCCCAGCTCACCGACCACGACGGCTACGACTGGCACGTGCACTACTTCGCGCCCGGCGCCTCGATCGCGGACCACCTGGCCGCCGACGGCGGGATGGCACTCGCGTTCATCGTGGTGGCGGGCGAGCACGAGCGGCTGCGCAGGTGCGAGGCGCCGGACTGCGGGCGGGCCTTC
Source organism: Streptomyces sp. NPDC031265 (assembly GCF_055570295.1). Classification (NCBI taxonomy): domain Bacteria; kingdom Bacillati; phylum Actinomycetota; class Actinomycetes; order Kitasatosporales; family Streptomycetaceae; genus Streptomyces; species Streptomyces sp. NPDC031265. The sequence continues at coordinate 32,815 of NZ_JBVIHM010000013.1, read as the reverse complement.
GTGGACCTCTCCCGCAACCGCTCGCGCCGCTACTGCGACAGCCGCACCTGCGGGAACCGGCTGCACGTGGCCGCCTACCGGGCCCGGCGCAAGGAAGCGGCGGGCTGAAAGGAAGCGGCGGGCCGACCCGGGGCGCCGCCCCGGGCGGGGCGCTCCCGTACCGCCGGTCACAGCAGGTACAGATCGTGCAAGGCCGCCATGAGCAGCAGACAGCCGATCACCCCGAGGAAGATCATCAGGGGTGGCTGCGAAAGGGCGAAGAGACAGCCGCGCGGCTCGTCGGCCGGGGGCGTGGCGTGCGGTTCTTCGGGCGGCGCGGGGACGTGCCCCGGGGAAGTGTCCAGCATCTCGGGTGATGATGGACCAGCGGGGGCACCACAGGGCGCCAACACGCCCACTCGCAGCGGGAGTTACTTCGATGTTGCCGGGCCGGCGCCGCGCCCGCCACCGTCCGGGCCGGCGCCGCGTCGACGCCGGGGGCGAATTGGGGTCCGGGGCCGGGAAACGCTTCCGGAATCGGACTTGGGAGCGCTCCCGTAACCTGACTGGAATTCACTCCAAATGGAATTCCGTATAAGGGAATTCATGACCGCGGAAATTCTCCGGTCAGGCCGTTCACAGCACGTTATGGAGTGTCAGATTCCGACGCTCTTTCAGATTCCGCGCCGGGTTCCGTATCGGATCCGGCCCCTACCGGGGTTCCGTATCCGGACGTACGCGCCCTCGGCTCCGGGTCAGATCCCGTGCTTCTTCAGGATCGCCTCGATGTCGCTGAAGTCCTCCGCGCCGCCGGACTTGCCCTTCGCCTTCGGGGCCGGCTGTGCGGCGGACCGGCGACCGGCGCCCAGCGAAGGCGCGGAGGCCGCCGGGGCGATCGCCTCTCCCCCGGCCGCCTCGGCCGCCCTGCGCTCCTTGCGGGTGCCGCCCTCGGAGCGCCGCTCGACGAGCCGGGTGGCGGAGAAGAGCAGCCAGGCTATGCCGAGCAGGCCGAAGCCCGCCCAGACGCTCGGCTTGAACACGACGCCGGACACCCATCCCACGACCCCGGTCATGACCAGGGCCACGGGGACCAGCGAGTAGGCGGCGATCCGCGTGGCCGACAGGAAGCGCTTGCGGTACGCCGTGACGGCGGCGATGCCCAGTCCGGCCGCGGACGCGGCGGAACAGACGGTCTCGGCAAGCATCCGGTTCCTCCAGACATGGGGGGTGTGGCCCTTCCATCCTGCACCGGAGCGGGCCGTCCGGGCCACGGTGCGCCAGGACATCAGGGAGATCTCGGGGGCGGATCCTCCCCAGGTCCCGGTTGGGGCCCCTCGGGCGGGGCTGGAAGACTGGCCCCATGAGCGAGACCACCCCCGAAACCGCCCCCGGCTCCGCCGCCCCCGTCGTCCTGGACGTGTGGTGCGAGCTCCAGTGCCCCGACTGCCACGCCGCCCTCGACGACGTCCGCGCCCTGCGGGCCCACTACGGCGACCGGCTCGACATCCGGCTGCGGCACTTCCCGCTGGAGAAGCACAAGCACGCCTACGCCGCCGCCCAGGCCGCCGAGGAGGCGTTCGAGCAGGGCCAGGGCTGGCCGTACGTGGAGGCGGTGCTCGCCCGCACCGAGGAGCTCGGCGAGCGGGGCGAGCGCGTGCTGCTCGACGCCGCGCGGGAACTCGGCCTGGACGCCGAGGAGTTCGACACCGCCCTCATCGACGGCCGGCACCTGCTGATCGTCGACGCCGACCAGGCCGAGGGCAAGGCGATCGGCGTCACCGGCACCCCCACGTACCTCATCGACGGCGAGCGCCTGGACGGCGGCAAGAGCCAGGAGGGCCTGCGCGCCCGCATCCAGGAGATCGCGGACCGGCTGCTGGGCGTCTGAGACCCCTGGGGCCTGTGGTCGAATTCCCGTCGCGGGGCGGGCGGGAATTCGACGACAGGCCCCAGGCCCTAGAGGAGAGCCTTGGCGCGGTTGTGCTCCGTCGGCTCGTACCCCAGCGACTCGTACAGCCGCACGGCCGGGGTGTTGTCGCTGAAGACGTGCAGGGCCAGCGTGGTCATGCCGTCGGCCAGCGCCGCCCGCTCGGCCAGCAGCATCAGGGCCCGGCCGTGGCCCCGGCCCCGGTGCTCCTCGGCGACCGCCACGTCGTAGACGTAGGCGGCGGGTCCCGTCTCCAGCTCCTTGCGGGCGACCCAGACGTGCCCGACCACGGCGTCGTCGCTGACCAGCACCTCCAGGTGGACGCCGGGCGTCGCCAGGCCGTGGGGCAGCAGGTCGCGGTGGTCGGCCTCGGCCTTGGCGCGGGCCTGGTCGGCCGGGACGCCCCTGGCGATCCAGCTGCGGGCGTAGTTCTCCTGCTCGTCGTGGTGCCAGACGGTGTACTCGGCCTCGGTCATCGGGCGGCCGGTGACCTGGGCGGGCAGGGCGGGGGGCTCGGCGGGCAGCCGCTTGACCATGTTGCGGCTGCGTTCGGTGTAGCCGAGCGCGTCGGCCATCCGCAGGGCCGCCGGGGCGTCCGCAGGCACCGCCGCGCGCACCTGGGTGCAGCCCCAGCCGCGCAGCACCTCCTCGGCGGCGAGCGCGGCGACGGTCCCCCGGCCGCGGCCCCGGTCGGGCCTGTCGATGCGCAGCCCCCTGATCACCCCCATGGCGGGGCCGAACGCCGCGTCGGTGGCGACGGTGACGGTGCCGACGCGTCTGCTGTTCACACAGACGTCGTACGTACGGGAGGCGGCGCCGTCGGCGCCCTGCTGGAGCGGCCCGGTCGGCCGAATGGTCGTGGTCATCAAGGCCGTTGTACCTGCCGGGCCGCCGTCCGTCACCGGATTTGTCGGGACGGGTCCCACCACTTGGGTCTCCGCGGCGGCTACGGGTCGAGGTCGGAGGCGGCCCGCTCGTCGAAGACGCGCATCGCCTTGGCGGTGACCGGGCCGGGCGTGCCCGGCAGCTCGCGGCCGTCGACCCGGTGCACCGCCTGGACGTCCCTGAGGGTGGAGGTCAGGAAGACCTCCTCGGCCCTCTCCAGCACGTCCAGGGGCAGCTCGGTCTCCTGGGCGCCGGTCCACTCGACGACCAGCTCGCGGGTGATCCCGGCGAGGCAGCCGGAGGTGAGCGGCGGGGTGTGCAGCTGTCCGTCGACGACGACGAAGACGTTGGAGCCGGTCCCCTCGCAGAGCGCGCCGACGGTGTTGCCGAAGAGCGCCTCGGTGGCTCCCCGCCCGTGGGCGCGGGCCAGCGCGACGACGTTCTCGGCGTACGAGGTGGTCTTGAGCCCGGCGACGGCGCTGCGCTCGTTGCGCGTCCAGGGGACGGTGATCACGGCGGTGGTGTCGGGGCGGCGCCGGGTCTCGCCGACCGCGACGACCAGCGTCGGGCCGCTGTCCCCCCGCTCGGAGCCGAGCGGGGAGAGGCCGCCGGTGTAGGTGATCCGCATACGGCCGAGCACGACGGGGTTGGCGTCGAGCACGGCGGCGCAGGCGCGGCGGACCTCGTCCGGATCGGGGTCGGGCAGCCCGAGGCCGCGGGCCGAGCGGGTCAGCCGGGCGAGATGGCGGGTGAGCGCGAACGTCGTCCCCTTCTCCGCCTTCACCGTCTCGAAGATGCCGTCGCCCACGGTTATGCCGTGGTCGAGGACGGACACCTGTGCGGCATCGGCGTCCCGCAGTCCGCCGTTCACCCAGATCTGCATTTACGCGGTCCTTCCACTCTGCGAATACGCGCCCGACGCTACCGCGAGGAGCCGCGAGGCCTTGAGCTCGGTCTCGGCCCACTCCCGCTCGGGGTCCGAGCCCCAGGTGATGCCCGCGCCGGTGCCGAAGCGGAGCACGCCCCGGGGGCGGTCGATCCAGAAGGTGCGTATGCCGACGGCGAGCTCGGCCCGGCGCCGGTCGGCGTCGACCCAGCCGATGCCGCCGCAGTAGGGGCCGCGCGGGGCGGTCTCCAGGGCCTCGATGATGCGCAGCGCGCTGGACTTGGGCGCCCCGGTGACGGACCCGGGCGGGAAGGAGGCGTCGAGGAGGTCCTTCCAGCCCGCTCCTTCGCGCAGTTCCCCGCGTACGGTCGAGACCAGGTGGACCAGGCCCGGGTGGGGCTCGACCGCGCAGAGCTCGGGCACGGTGACCGAGCCGGTGGCGCAGACCCGCCCCAGGTCGTTGCGGACGAGGTCGACGATCATCACGTTCTCGGCGTGGTCCTTCTCCAGGAGGTCCTCGGCGGTGCGGCCGGTCCCCTTGATGGGCCCGGACTCGACGACCCGTCCCGTACGCCGCAGGAAGAGCTCGGGCGAGGCGGTGGCGATCTCCACACCGTGCGCGGGCAGCCGAATCGTTCCTGCGTAGGGGGCGGGGTTGCCCCGGGCGAGCAGGGCGGTGAGCGCGTCGACGTCGGCGGCGGCCGGGTCGGGCAGCGGCGCGGTCAGGACGCGGCAGAGGTTCGCCTGGTAGACCTCGCCGGCCGCGATGTGCTCACGGATCCTGCGTACGCCCGCCGTGTACGCGGCGCGGTCGAGGGAGGACGTCCAGTCACCGGCGGCGGGCCCGCGCCAGGCACCCGGGACGGGCGCGGGGACGGGGACGGCCCGTACGTCCGCGAAGCGGGCGCAGACGAGACGGCCCTCGAAGTCGGCGGCGACGGCCCAGAAGCCGGAGGAGTCCAGCGCCTCCGGGTCGGCGGTCACATCGCGGAGATCGGAGGCGAGGAGCCCGCCGAAGCGGGCCAGAGGAGCGAGGTCATGCACGGTTGTGAGTCTAGGGGCGCCGCCGCACCGCCGCCCCGGACCGGGCGCGGACCAGGCAGGACGCCGGGTCCGGGGCGGACCCGGCGGCGGGCGCGGGGCGGGCACACCGCAGCACGCTGCACAAACGCGTTTTTGTACTGGCCCAGGAATCCGCTAGAGTTCAACACGTCGCCGGGACGCGCAAGCGAAACGGAAACGACAAGCGGACGTGGCTCAGTTGGTAGAGCATCACCTTGCCAAGGTGAGGGTCGCGAGTTCGAATCTCGTCGTCCGCTCGATGTGGGGGATCTTCCCGACCCCCTGCTCGCACTCCTGGTGGAGTGGCCGAGAGGCGAGGCAACGGCCTGCAAAGCCGTCTACACGGGTTCAAATCCCGTCTCCACCTCCAAGGACGATTAGCTCAGCGGGAGAGCGCTTCCCTGACACGGAAGAGGTCACTGGTTCAATCCCAGTATCGTCCACTGGATCTTCTCGAAGATCTGTACCCGCGCGATTAGCTCAGCGGGAGAGCGCTTCCCTGACACGGAAGAGGTCACTGGTTCAATCCCAGTATCGCGCACGCAGCACCACCCGGTCCGGAGCCGTCCTGTATGGTTCTGACCGATCCCCGCGCGATTAGCTCAGCGGGAGAGCGCTTCCCTGACACGGAAGAGGTCACTGGTTCAATCCCAGTATCGCGCACAGCCCGTAGCCCCCGGCCTTCTCGAAGGCCGGGGGCTTCGTCGTGCAGGGCCCCGACGCGCGGGGCCGCGCCACTCAGGTGCTCAGGACGAGAAGAGCATGTGGCCGAAGCCCTTGTGGCGCTTGTGGCCGTAGTGACCACCGTGGCCGCCGTGCTGCTGCGGGGCGCCCCAGGCCGGGGCGTGCGGGGCCTGGGCCGGGTAGCCCTGCGGGGACGGGGGCGCGGGGTAGGCCTGCGGGGCGGGCGCCGACGGGGCCTGCTGCACCCACTGCGACTCCAGCCGGGTCAGCGACTCCAGCTCCCCGTAGTCGAGGAAGATTCCCCGGCAACCGCTGCACTGCTCGATCTGGACACCGTTGCGGTTGTACGTGTGCATGGGTGCGTGGCACTTGGGACACTGCATGACCGGCTCAACTCCTCGCCGTTTCTACGATGGGCAAGCAGCACCCTACGTCGGCCGCCGTCACGGGAACTCGGGCGGGAGTGCTGCGATTCGGGTACAGCTCTCGATCATGGCCAGCTCCGCCTCGTCCGGTGCTCGGCGCTCGCTCGCGCATTTGGCGAGGGCAAGGGCCGCCGTCTGTACGGTCAGGGCGCGGGCGGACACGTCGAGTTGGGGCCACGGGTCGCCTTCCGAGGGGACCGCGGGACCGCCCGCTTCCCGGTACGCGGCGAGGAAGCGGGCCCAGTCGCCGGGGCCGAGCAGACCCGCCGCGTACCAGGCGGCGGGGCGCGCCAAGTCCCAGGCGGGGTCGCCGAGGCCCAGGTCGTCCACGTCGATGAGCAGCCAGTCGCCGCTGCCGACCGGGTGCCGGACGAGCTGGCCGAGGTGGAAGTCGCCGTGACAGAGCCGGGCCTGGCCTGGCTGCGGGGTCTCGGCCCGGGCCCACGCGGGGAGTTGGCCCCAGGCCCGCAGCACGGCGTCGCCCGCCGCGCCCCGGAGCCCGGCGCCCCGCATCCGCGCCACGGCCCTGGCGGCCTTGACCGGCCCCCGCATCGCGGGCAACGGCCCGGGCAGCACCCCGGCAGGCACCCGGTGCAGCCCCGCCACCAGCCGCCCGGCCTCGGCCCAGGGGGCGCTGTCGGGGTCGGCGGGGTTCACGGGGGTGCCGTGGGGCCAGAGGGTTGTCCCCTTGGCGCCGACGGCGTCCGGCAGCGGACGGGTGAGGGGCGGCAGGAGCACGCCGCGCAGGAGCGGGTGCGCCGCGACGGCGAGCCGGACGCCCAGCGCGGCCAGATCGGTGTCAGGGGCATGCGCCTTGGCGACCACCCCGCCGTGCCGTACGACGGTCCCGTCCGCCCGGTCCGCGAGCACGTCGGTACCGGGGTGGAGCCCGGCCCCCGTCCCGTCCGCCCGGGGCTCGGCCGCCGCGCACGCCCCGCACGGGTGGCGGGGCGCGGAGGCGTGGGCCGCCGTACGGGCGGCCTCGGCCAGGGTGGCGACAACGGAGGAGGGCATCGGTCTCCCGGGGTCGGGGGCTGTCCCGCGAGCGTACGGCCCCGCTCCCGGCGGCCGGCGTACCCGCCCATGCAAAAGGCGTTGGCCGGACGGCTCCCCCGCCGTCCCGGCAACGACCCTTCTTCTCTCCTCCCCCCCCCCCCCCCCCCGCGGCTGCAAACGGCACGACATCCCCCACCCAACCCCCCCTACCAGGTTCGGGG
>NZ_JBVIHM010000013.1:0-25740 GCF_055570295.1 Streptomyces sp. NPDC031265 | reverse complement strand
GGTTTTTTTCCGGGGGCGGTATGCCCCCTTCCTTGGCGGCTGGCGCACCCCCCCATGAAAAGGTTTTTCCCGGACCCCCCCCCCCCCGTCCCCCAACGCCTTTTCTGCCGTCCGCCGCACCCCCGTCCCCACGGGGCTGAAAATGGCCGGATGTCCCCGACCCGGTCCGCTCTACCGGGTCCGGGGCGCCGCTCAGCGCCCCAGCATCACGCCCACGGACGACGCTTGTGTGGCCACCGCGTCCCAGCCGCCGAAGACGACTGTCAGCAGGGCCGCCAGGGGAAGGGCCATGGCCGTCGCCACCAAGGGGTGGCGCGGGCCGGACCGGCGGACACCGAACGCCGCGGCGTAAGCCCTGCGTCCTTGCGTGCGGAGAACCGTCCGCGTTGCCGTGTCCGCCATGGTCCCTCTCCTGTCGATCGGGCAGCGGCGGGCGTCTGACCTCGGGGGACGAGTGCTGCGCCCGCCGCTTGACCTCAACATTAGGGAAACGGCGGACGCCGGGCGTCATGCCCTCGTACCGATTGCCGGGCCTCCCAGGGGATGAGTGCGTCCCCACTCTCGTACTCCCCTGGGTGGAGACGCCGTCCTAGGACTTGGGGTCTTCCCGGAGGGGACGGGCCTGCGCCTCCGACGCGTCCTCCCTGGGGACGGGCTGCTCGACCAGGGCCAGGACCCGGTTCGCCATGAAGCGCGCGGTGCGCACCACCGTGCCACTACGGGTGACTTCGCTCACTTCCACCACCCCTCTGCGGACCGCCGTCTCCACCCTGCGACCCGCCCGGCTTGCCACCACTTCGTACGTCCGTGTCGTGTCACCCGCGTCCACGACTATCTCCACGCGGTCACCCTTCACTGATCCAATCCCCCTTCTGCGACGGACGGTTGAGATCACGCTCGCGCCAGCTCGCCCCGCACGGCGGCTTGCTGACCACTCTTCAAGTTTCCCACCGGGCACTGACAATCGATGGGTGCGCGAGGGCGCGGCCTATGAGCACACCGGCCCGGGGGTACGTAAGCTGTGCCACGTCAACAGGACCGGGCAGCGGGGATGAAAATGGCGATGATGCGGCTCCGGCGCGAGGACCCGCGTGTCGTCGGCTCGTTCCGGCTCCACCGGCGCCTCGGCGCGGGTGGCATGGGTGTCGTCTACCTCGGCTCCGACCGGCGCGGCCAGCGGGTCGCGCTGAAGGTGATCCGGCCGGACCTCGCCGAGGACCAGGAGTTCCGCTCGCGCTTCGCCCGCGAGGTGTCGGCGGCCCGGCGCATCCGCGGCGGCTGCACGGCCCGGCTGGTCGCGGCCGACCTGGAGGCCGACCGCCCCTGGTTCGCGACGCAGTACGTGCCGGGCCCCTCGCTCCACGACAAGGTCGCCGAGGAGGGCCCGCTGGCCGCGTCCGAGACCGCCGCGATCGGCGCCGCGCTCTCCGAGGGCCTGGTGGCGGTCCACGAGGCCGGTGTGGTGCACCGGGACCTCAAGCCGTCCAACATCCTGCTCTCCCCCAAGGGCCCCAGGATCATCGACTTCGGCATCGCCTGGGCGACCGGCGCCTCCACGCTGACCCATGTCGGCACGGCGGTGGGATCGCCCGGCTTCCTCGCACCCGAGCAGGTGCGCGGCGCGGCGGTCACGCCCGCCACGGACGTCTTCTCGCTGGGCGCGACGCTTGCGTACGCGGCGATGGGCGACTCGCCCTTCGGGCACGGCAGTTCAGAGGTCATGCTCTACCGGGTCGTGCACGAGGAGCCGCAGCTGCACGGGGTGCCGGACGCGCTGGCGCCGCTGGTGCGGGCCTGCCTGGCCAAGGACCCGGAGGAGCGTCCCAGCACGCTCCAGCTCTCGATGCGGCTCAAGGAGATCGCGGCGCGGGAGGCGCAGGGCGGCGGCCTGGACGCGCGCCCGCCCGCCCAGCGCGACCGCTCCGAGGCGGAACGCGCCACCGGGCGGCTGAGCGAGCGCACCGAGCGGTACGAGCACGACGAGCGCACCCAGCGCTACACCGACACCGGCCGGGGCACTGGCGCGGGCCAGCGGGCGCAGGCCCCGCGCACGGGCGGCTCGCGCCCGCCCGCGCCCCGGTCCGGCACGCACTCCCCCAGCCGTACCAACGGCCGCCCCGGGCCCCGTACCGGCGCCCGTACCGGCACGGGCCGGCTGCGCCCCGCCAACCCGCGGCTGCTGCGCCAGCGTCTGATCGTGTTCTTCGTGGTCACACTGATCGTGGCGCTGGGGATCGCGGCGGCGCAGCAGTTGTAGCGAGCGTTACGCGGGGCGGCCCGTCGCCACCGCGTAGAAGGCGACGGCGGCGGCCGCGCCCACGTTGAGCGAGTCGACGCCGTGGGCCATCGGGATGCGGACCCATTCGTCGGCCGCGACCAGGGCCTGGGTGGAGAGCCCGTCGCCCTCCGCGCCGAGCATCAGGGCCACCTTGTCCAGCCGGTGCGGCGCCGCCTCGTCGATGACGGAGGCCTTCTCGTCCGGGGTGAGGGCGAGCAGCCGGAAGCCCGCCTCGCGCACGGTCGCCAGGCTCTTGGGCCAGGCCTCAAGTCGCGCGTACGGGACGGAGAAGACCGCGCCCATGGAGACCTTCACCGAGCGGCGGTAGAGCGGGTCGGCGCAGTCCGGCGAGAGCAGCACCGCGTCCATGCCGAGGGCGGCCGCGCTGCGGAAGATCGCGCCGATGTTGGTGTGGTCGTTCACGGCCTCCATCACCGCGACCCGGCGGGTCGTCGCGAGGATCTCCTCGGCCGTCGGCAGCGGCTTGCGCTGCATCGAGGCGAGGGCGCCGCGGTGCACGTGGTAGCCGGTGACGCGCTCGGCGAGGTCGGGGCTGACCGCGTAGACCGGCGCCGGGAGCTCGTCGATGACGTCGCGCATGACGTCGACCCACTTGGCGGAGAGCAGCATGGACCGCATCTCGTAACCGGCGTCCTTGGCGCGTCTGATGACCTTCTCGCCCTCGGCGATGAACAGGCCCTCGGCGGGCTCGCGCCTGCGCCGCAGCTCGACGTCGGTCAGGCCCGTGTAGTCGCGCAGGCGCGGGTCGTCGGGGTCGTCGATGGTGATGAGATCAGCCACAGGGTGATACTGCCTTGTCCTGGGTGTGGTGCCAACGGCCCGGACCGAGATCCGTTACCGCGGGTTACGTAGTGGGTCGGGCAGGACCCACGGCGACGACGTCACCGATCACGATGACGGCCGGCGGCCGCACGTCCTGCGTGGTCACAGTCTCCCCCACGGTGGCGAGGGTCGCGTCGACCCGGCGCTGGGCGGCGGTGGTGCCCTCCTGGACGAGGGCCACGGGCGTCTCGGGGTTCTTGCCGTGGGCGATCAGCGTCCGGGCGATCGCGCCGATCTTGTCGACGCCCATCAGGATCACCAGCGTGCCGGTGAGCCGGGCGAGCGCCTCCCAGTCGACGAGCGAGCGGGCGTCGTCGGGGGCCACATGGCCGCTGACCACGGTGAACTCATGCGCCACGCCCCGGTGAGTGACCGGGATCCCGGCCGCGCCCGGCACCGAGATCGAGCTGGAGATGCCCGGGACGACCGTGCACGGGATGCCCGCCTCGGCGAGCGCGTGGAGCTCCTCCATGCCGCGGCCGAAGACGTACGGGTCACCGCCCTTGAGCCGGACCACCGCCTTGCCCGCCTTGGCGTGCTCGATCAGCGCGTTGTTGATGGCCTCCTGGGCCATGAACCGGCCGTACGGGATCTTCGCGGCGTCGATCACCTCGACGTGCGGCGGGAGTTCGTCGAGCAGGTCGCGCGGGCCGAGCCGGTCGGCGATGACCACATCGGCCTCGGCGAGCAGCCGGCGGCCTCGCACGGTGATCAGGTCCGGGTCGCCGGGGCCACCGCCGACCAGGGCGACGCCGGGGGTACGGGTGCGGTGCTGCGGGGCGACCAGGGTGCCGTCGCGCAGGCCCTCGACCACCGCGTCGCGGATGGCGGCGGTGCGGCGGGGGTCGGGGGCGCCGCCGGTGAGCACGGCGACCGTGACGCCCTCGCTGCGGCCGGTGGCCGGGGTCCAGGCGGTGGCCTGGCCGGCGTCGTCGGAGCGTACGCACCAGACGCGGTGGCGCTCGGCCTCGGCGGAGGCGAGCCGGTTGGCCTCGGTGTCGCTGCTGGCGATCAGGGCGTACCAGGCGTCCGCGAGGTCGCCGTCCTCGTACGGCCGGCGGTGCCAGGTGATCTCGCCGGTGTCCGCCATGGCCTCGACGGAGGGAGTGGCGCCGGGGGAGACCAGGACGATGTCGGCGCCGGCCGCGATCAGGGCCGGGAGGCGACGCTGGGCCACCTGGCCGCCGCCGATGACGACTACGCGCCGGCCGGTGAGACGCAGGCCTACGGGGTACGCGGGGTGTTCTGCCATGGCGGGTGGCTCCTGGTGCGGCGTCGTCGGAGGCCGGGGCGTCGCCCCGGACCCCATTGTCTGCGGACCGTCGCCCGGCGCGCCCCCCGTTCCGTACTGCGGAACGGGCGGGCACACCGGGTACGACAGTGGCTACTTCTCGGTAACTCCGGCCGAGTCGAAGGTCGCGACCTCGTGCATCGCCCGGGCCGCGCTCTGGACCAGCGGCAGGGCGAGGAGGGCGCCGGTGCCCTCGCCGAGGCGCAGGTCCAGGTCGACCAGCGGGCGCAGGCCCAGCTTGTTCAGGGCCGCGACATGGCCGGGCTCCGCGCTGCGGTGGCCCGCGATGCACGCCGCCAGGGACTCCGGTGCGATGGCCCGGGCGACCAGGGCCGCCGCACCCGCGCTCACGCCGTCCAGGATCACCGGCGTACGCAGCGAGGCGCCGCCGAGGATGAAGCCGACCATGGCGGCGTGCTCCAGGCCGCCGATCCCGGAGAGGACGCCGATCGGGTCGGCCGGGTCCGGGCTGTGCAGCTCCAGGGCGCGGCGGACAACATCGACCTTGCGGGCGTGCGTCTCGTCGTTGATGCCGGTGCCGCGGCCGGTGACCTCGGCCGCGTCGACACCCGTGTAGAGGGAGATCAGGGCGGCCGACACGGTGGTGTTGGCGATGCCCATCTCGCCGGTGAGGAGCGCCTTGTTGCCAGCCGCCACCAGGTCGCGGGCGGTCTCGATGCCCACCTCGACGGCCGCGATGACCTCCTCGCGGGTCATGGCGGGCCCGGTGGTCATGTCGCCGGTGCCGGGGCGCACCTTGCGGGGCAGCAGCCCCGGGGTGGCCGGGAGTTCGCTCGCCACGCCCACGTCGATGACGCAGACCTCGGCGCCGACCTGGTTGGCGAACGCATTGCAGACCGCGCCGCCGCCCAGGAAGTTGGCGACCATCTGGCCGGTGACCTCCTGCGGCCAGGGGGTGACGCCCTGGGCGTGCACACCGTGGTCGCCCGCGAAGATCGCCACGGCGGCGGGCTCCGGGATCGGCGGCGGGCACTTGCGGGAAAGGCCGCTCAGCTGCGCGGCGATGATCTCCAGCATGCCAAGCGCACCGGCCGGCTTGGTCATCCGCTTCTGCCGCTCCCACGCCTCGCCGAGCGCCTTGGCGTCCAGCGGGCGGATGTTGGCGACGGTCTCCTGGAGCAGGTCGTGCGGGTCCTCGCCGGGCAGCGCGCGGCGGCCGTACGTCTCCTCGTGGACCACCCAGGACAGCGGGCGCCGCTTGGACCAGCCCGCCTGCATCAGCTCGGGCTCCTCCGGGAACTCGTCCACGTACCCCACGCAGAGGTACGCGACGACCTCCAGGTGCTCGGGCAGGCCGAGCGCGCGGACCATCTCCCGCTCGTCGAAGAAGCTGACCCAGCCGACGCCGAGGCCCTCGGCGCGGGCGGCGAGCCAGAGGTTCTCGACGGCGAGCGCCGAGGAGTACGGGGCCATCTGCGGCTGGGTGTAGCGGCCCAGGGTGTGGCGGCCGCCGCGGGTGGGGTCGGCGGTGACCACGATGTTCACCGGAGTGTCGAGGATGGCCTCGATCTTCAGTTCCTTGAACTGCTTGGCGCGGCCCTTGGGCAGCGACTTCGCGTACGCGTCGCGCTGGCGCTGGGCGAGCTCGTGCATGGTGCGGCGGGTCTCGGCGGACCGGATGACCACGAAGTCCCAGGGCTGCGAGTGGCCCACGCTGGGGGCGGTGTGCGCGGCCTCCAGGACGCGCAGCAGCACCTCGTGCGGGATGGGGTCGCTGCGGAAGCCGTTGCGGATGTCGCGCCGCTCGCGCATCACGCGCAGCACGGCCTCGCGCTCGGCGTCGGCGTAGCCGGGGGCCGGGGCGCCCGGCTCGGCGCAGGCGTCCTCGTCGTCCGCGTCGGCGCTCCCGGGCTCCGGGGCCGCGTCGGTCTGGAGCGGCTCGCCCTGTTCGACGGCGTCGGCGGCCGGGGCAACCGGGGTGATCTCCTCGGCCGCGTCCTCGTCGTCCTCGATGATCACGGGCGCGGGCGCGGCCTGCTCCGGCCCGGCCTCGGCGGCCAGGGGCTCGGGCTCGTCCGTGACCAGCACGGGAGCCGGTGCCCCGGGGGCCGCCGGGACCGTCTCGGGCTGCGGCTCCGGGACGGACTCGGCACGGGGTGCGGGCACGACCGGCGGCGCGGCGGCCGGGACGGGCACGGCCTGCGGCTCGACCGCGTCCAGCACCTGGACCTGGACCTGGACTTGGCCCTGCTCCTGGACCTCGGCCACGGGCCCGGCGGGCGCCGGCGCCTCCACGGGCTCCACGGCTTCCGGTGCCACGGCGACGGGCTCGGCGACCGGCTCCGGCACCGCCGCGACCGCGACGGGCTCGGCCACGGCTTCCGCGACCTCGTTCTCCTCCACGGCCACGGGGCCCACGGCCACGGGCGCCACCGGCGCCACGGGCTCGACGACCGGCACGGCCACCGGCTCCGGCTGCCCGCCCTCGGGCTGAGAGGGCTGCACTGGCTGAGGGATCTGCGGCGGCGCCTGCGACGGCTCCGACGCGGCTGCCACGACCGGCACTGCCACCGGCTCGGCGACGGGCACCGGGGCGGGCTCGGGTACGGGCGCGTGCTCGGCAGCGGGTGCGGCGACCGGCTGCACCGGCGACGGGGCCAGATGCGGCCCGGTCGGGACCGAGCCCTCCACCGCCACGAACTGACCGACGGCGGGCGGCTGTACGGCCGGTACCGACGCGACGGGCGAGACCGGCGGCAACGGCGCCATCACCGGCGACGGCTGCTCGGCGGCGACGGCGTGGACGGGCACCCCGGCCGCCACGAACTCCTCCGGGACGACCGTTTCTGCGGGGCTGACCAGCCCACTCTGTGACTGCTGGGGTTCAGGCTGCGCAAGGGACGGCTGAGGCTGCACGGCCTGCGGCACAGCGGCCTCGGCCCGTACGGGCTCGGGCTGCCGGATCCGCTGGGCCGGCTGCGGCTCGGGCGCGGGCTGCGGCGCCGGGGCCTCCACGGCCTCCTGCGGCGGCACGGACTCCCACGGCGTCGCGCCCTGCGGCGGGAGCTCGCTCAGCTGGGGGGCGGGCCGGGGCGCCGCCGCCTCCTCGCGGGGCACGTCCAGGTATTCGGGGCCGGCGGTCGGCGGGCCGGGGGTGCCTGCCGGGGCCGGGTTCGCCGGGGCGCCGGCGGCCGGGCCGCGGTCGGCGAGGGACCGTACGACACCGCCGGAGGCGTCGGGCACCTGCGGGCCCATGTGCAGCGGGCGGCGCGGGGGCGGGGGCGTCGCGGACTGGGCGCGGACGGCGCCCAGGTCCACCGAACCGGAGTCGCGTCCGCCGGCCTCGTGGGCGCCGGGCTCGGCGGGCTGCTCCGGGGCGGGGGCGGCGGGGGCGGCGTGCGCCGGGGAGGGCACCGGCACGGGGGCCGCGAGCGGGGCGGGCGCGGACTGCGGGTCGATCCAGGCGCCCTGGGCGCCGGGCATCAGCAGGAGGTCGTCGTCGTCCGCGCCGAGCGCCGAACCGTCGGAGGGGTCGAGGAAGGTGTACGCGCCGGGAGCGGGGACGCCCGGCTGCTCCACCATGCCTGCGTCCTCCGGCAGTCCCTCGCCCGGGACCTGGCCGGTGTCAGTCATGCGTACCCCTCGCCCATCTGTAGTGCTTCCTCGGCCTGCGCCCGGGGACCGCCCGCACACGGCGCGCCCCGCCCCCGTCAACAAGAACGAGCGGGTCCGCCGCGCGGTGCGAACGTCCCGCGAACACAAAGCATTCTCGCGGGAGATCGCCGACCTGGCGCCCCGTCTCGGCCACGGAACGTGTGGGGTGCGCCACGTTGCGCTTCCCCAGGATCCGACGTACCGCGACAGGGTCCAAACCGGTCCCCATTCCGGACATTGACGAACCTAGCGCCGAACGGCCCGGTGCGGTACAACAGTCGGCCAGCCTACCCCGGACGACACGCCGGAGAGATCACAGGGACCTTTCCCGGCGCCTTCCGGAGAGCAGGAAAGCGACCGAGCGTTCGCGTTCCGACCAGGCGCTCGTGTCCAGCTCGACGGACTGGAGGAGGGCGCACTCCACGTCGTACCCGCCGGCTTCGAGGGCGGCCCCGATCGCCTCGGCGCCGTCGCGGGTGGTGGCGTGCGCGACGATCCGTTCCGGGCGGCGGTCGGCGCACGCGGAGACGACCTCCGCCCCCCCGCCGCCGACGCGGACGACGTCGGGCTCGGGCAGCGACTCCAGTACGTGCGGGGCGCGGCCCGCCCGTACCTGGAGCTGGACGCCGAAGCGGCGCGCGGCGGCCTCGGTGCGGGCGCAGGCGTCCGGGTCGGCGTCGACGGCGATGACGGCGGCCCCGAACCGGGCGGCCTCGGCGGCCAGCGCCCCGCTGCCGCAGCCGATGTCCCAGACGAGGTCGCCGGTGCGCGGGCCGAGCCGGGCCAGCTGGGCGGCGCGCAGACCGGCCGATTCGCCCGGGCCGAGCCCGTCCCCGTACTCGTGCGCGGGCAGCGCCCAGCCGCGCACCTGCTGCGGGTGGCCCGGGTCGCGTCCGGCGATCCAGCCGGATCCCGGTACGGCGCCGTGGCCGCCGCCGCCGATCACGATGACCAGGTTGGGGTCGCGCCAGGCGTGGTCGGCGACCTTGTCGGAGGTGAGGACGGTGACCTGCTCGCGCTCGCTGCCGAGCTCCTCGCAGATGACGAAGGTGCGGTGGACGCCTTCGAGGAGCAGGGCGAGCTCGGCGGGCCCGGCGCCGGGCGAGGTGAGGACGGCGACCTTGTTGTGCGCCCGGCACACGTTGACGGCCCGGCGCAGGGTGCGGCGGTGGGCGACGACGATCTGGGCGTCGTCCCAGGGCATCCCGGCCCGGGCGAACGCGGCAGCCACAGCCGAGACGGCGGGCACCACTTCGACTTCCAGGCCGTGCTCGGGGGCGCGCAGGGTGCGTACGACGCCGAAGAACCCGGGGTCGCCGTCGGCCAGGACGACCGCGCTGCCGCGGTGGCCGGCGATGCGGCGGGCGGCGAGGTCGACGCTGCCGAGGCGGATCCGCTCGGCGCGCGGCGGCACCTCGGGCAGCGCCAGGTGGTGGGCGGCGCCGGCCACCAGGGTGGCGGCGGACAGCGCGGACCTGGCCGCCGAGGTGAGCGGCGAACCGTCCCAGCCGATCACCGTGACGCGGTCGGCCATCGTCGTCAGTCTCCTGGAGTTGTCGCAGGCCGGGGCGGCCCCGGTGGGCCCGGCCACGGTGAGAGTACCTGGTGCGGCGGGGGTGCGGTCGGGCGAGCGAGGGACGGGACCGACTCAGTTCCAGTCGGCGTACGAGGCGTATCCGGCGTCCGCCAGCTGGTCGGCGACGCCGTCGAGGTCCTCGGGGAGCAGGCTCCACACGATCAGGTCGGTGCGGATGTCCGCCCAGCCGCCGTCCTCCGTCTGCGTCCGCGCTATCCAGGCGTTGCGCAGCACGCCCTCGCTGATGCAGCCGATCTTCTGCGCGACCTGCTGGGAGGCGGTGTTGTCGGCGGCGGTGCGCAGCTCGACGCGCTCGAAGCGCTGGTCCCGGAAGAGCCACTGCGCGGCGGCGAGCACGGCCTCGGTGGCATAGCCCTCGCCGCGCGCCCAGGGGGCGACGACGTAGCCGACCTCGGTGGCCAGGGTGCGCCAGTTGGTGTTCTGCAGGTGGATGACACCGACCAGGCGCTGGGTGAGGAACTCGGTGACGGCGAAGACGATCCCGCGCCCCGAGGTGCGCTCGGCGGGGGCGTGCAGGCGTACGAACTCCAGGGCGTCGCGGGCCGTGTAGGGCTGGGGCACGGAGGTCCAGGCGATGACTTGCTCGTCGTTCATCATCTCGATGTGCGCCGGGATGTCGTCCTCGTCGAAGGCGCGCAGCACCAGCCGGTCCGTGCTGATGGAGATGTCCGGGAACACCGGGGTCGGGGTAGTCATGTGCCGCTCCATGCCGGGGGACGGTCGTCAGGCCGTAAAGGCACAGCATGCAGCATCGGCGCGGGGATGTGCATGGCCGGGGGGACGCCCGGGAGGTGGACGACCACGCCGGGGCCCCGCGCACCGTGCGGGGTGCGGGGCCCCGGCGCGGTGGCGGGAACTGACCGGCGGGGGTCAGGACTTGACGGCACCGAAGGCCGGGATGACCGAACCCTGGTACTTGTCCTGGATGAACTTCTTGACCTCGTCGGAGTTGAGGAGCTGGGCGAGCTTCTGGATCCGCGGGTCGGCCTCGTTGCCCTTCTTGACGGCGAGGAAGTTGGCGTACGGGTTGCCGTCGGCCTTCTCCAGGACGAGCGCGTCCTTGGCTGGGCTGAGCTTGGCCTCGATGGCGTAGTTGCCGTTGATGACCGCGGCGTCGACGTCGTTCAGGGCGCGGGGCAGCGTGGCGGCCTCGATCTCCTTGAACTTCAGGCCCTTGCTGTCCTTGATGTCGGAGAGCTTGGCGGAGGTGCCGACGCCCTCCTTCAGCGTGATCAGGCCCTGGGAGGCGAGCAGCTGGAGCGAACGGCCCTCGTTGGTGGTGTCGTTCGGGACCGCGATCGTCTGCCCGGAGGTGAGCTCCTTGGCGGACTTGACCTTCTTGGAGTAGAGGCCGAGCGGCTCCAGCTCGACGTTCACGACGGGCACGATCGTCGTGTGGTTCTTCTTGTTGAAGTCGTCGAGGTACGGCTTGTGCTGGAAGAAGTTGGCGTCGACCTGGCCCTGCTGGGTCGCGGTGTTCGGCAGCACGTAGTCCGTGAACTCCTTCACCTCCAGCTTGAGTCCGGCCTTCTCGGCCAGGTTCTTCTTGACGAAGTTCAGGATGTCGGCGTGTGGGGTCGGGGACGCCGCGACGACGAGCGCCTTGGAGGTGTCGGAGGAGGCGCCCTTGGCGCTCGACGGCTTGGGGTCGGAGGCCGTGCCGCAGGCCGTGAGGCCGAAGGCGAGGGCGGCGGTGGCGGCGGCAGCGGCGGTGATCTTGATGTTGTTGCGCACGAAAAGTGCCTCTTTCTGGTGGTGCGGGTGGTCGCCCGGACAAGGAGTGCGGGCTCTGCGGAGGAAAGTTCAGGAGGTGCGGCCCCGGCGGGCCAGTAGCCGTACGGCGCCGTCGCCGATCAGCTGGACCACGGTGACGATGGCGATCAGCACACCGACGGTGATGAGCATGAACGGGGTCTCGAAGCGCTGGAAGCCGTAGGTGATGGCCTTGGAGCCGAGGCCCTCGCCACCGACCGCGCCGGCCATCGCCGAGTAGCTGACCAGCGTGATCACGGTGGTGGTGAGCGCGGCGATCAGCGAGGGAAGCGCCTGCGGGAGCAGCACCTTGCCGACGATGGTGGGGATGGAGCCGCCCATCGACTGGACGGCCTCGACCAGTCCGTGGTCGACCTCGCGGATCGCGGTCTCCACGAGCCGGGCGAAGAACGGGATGGCGCCGACGGCGAGCGGCACGATCATCGCGCTGGGGCCGATGAAGGTGCCGACCACCCAGGTGGTGAAGGGGATCAGCGCGATCAGCAGGATGATGAACGGCATCGAGCGGCCGATGTTCACGATCACGCCGATGACCTTGTTCACCGGGCGGTTCTGGAGCAGCCCGCCCTTGTCGGTGAGTACGAGCAGCACACCCAGCGGCAGTCCGCCCGCGACGGTGACCAGGCTGGACCAGAGCACCATGTAGAGGGTGTCGATGGTTCCCTGGGACAGCAGCGGCTGCATCTCGGACCAGCTCACTTGGCACCTTCCTTGACCGGGGCGGCGATCTGCGCCGGGATGTCCACTGCGGCGTCGGCCACGTCGGATTCGACGACGTCGACCTGGAGGCCCTGCTCGCGCAGGAAGCCGACCGGGACGACGTTCTCCTCGTACCGTCCGGGCAGCTCGATGCGCATCCGGCCGATCTGCCTGCCGCCGACGGTGTCCATCGCGGCGCCGAGGATCGAGATGTCGACGTTGTACGTGCGCGCCAGCTGCGAGATGACCGGCTGGGTCGCCGACTCGCCGTGGAAGGTCACGTCGACGACCGTCCGCTCGGGGCCGGTGGCCTCGCCGGTCACCGGGAACAGCTCGGCGGCGAGCTCGGAGCCGGGGGTTGCGAGGAGTTCGCCGACGGTGCCGGACTCGATGATCCTGCCCCGCTTCATCAGCGCGGCCGAGTCGCAGACCGTCTTGACGACGTCCATCTCGTGGGTGATGAGCAGCACGGTGAGGCCGAGCTGCTGGTTGAGGTCGCGCAGCAGCTGGAGGATGGAGCGGGTGGTCTCCGGGTCCAGCGCGCTGGTCGCCTCGTCGGAGAGCAGCACCTTGGGATCGCCGGCCAGGGCGCGGGCGATGCCGACGCGCTGCTTCTGGCCGCCGGAGAGCTGGGCGGGGTACGCCTTGGCCTTGTCGGCGAGGCCGACCAGGTCGAGGAGTTCGAGGGCCTTGCGGGAGCGCTCCTTGCCGGAGACGCCGAGGATCTCCAGCGGCAGCTCGATGTTGTCCTGCACATTGCGTGCGGAGAGCAGGTTGAAGTGCTGGAAGACCATGCCGATACGGCTGCGCGCCTGGCGCAGCTCCTTGCCGGCGCGGCGGCCGCGCCCGGCGAGCGCGGTGAGGTCGACGCCGTCGACGGTCACCGTGCCGGTGGTCGGCCGCTCCAGGAGGTTGACGCAGCGGATGAGGGAGGACTTGCCGGCGCCGCTCTGGCCGATGACGCCGAAGACCTCGCCCTCGCGGACATGGAGGTCTACGCCGTCCAGGGCGGTGACCTCACGGCCGCGCGACTGGTAGACCTTGGTGAGGCCCGTAGTGGTGATCACAGGATTTCCGTCACTGTCGAGTGCGCGGCGCGGTGTCCGCCGGGCACGGGGCATTCGTGTTCGGGACGCGTCACAGCCACATCGGTGGTAACCGGGAGGCATGGCGTGCGCGGGCATGGCTCATGGGTCTCGCTTCGGGGCGCGAGGCTCAGGCGGGGGCCCTCAGAAGGCGCACATTCGACACATACAACGAGCACCGGGCGTGTTCATCGCCTCGGTCGCAAGGGTGCGGCTGCTCGTCGTGGTCATGCACGAAGTAAAGCAGAAGGAGCGAAGAGCGGATCAACGCTGTCCGTATTCCGGACATCAATGGACCGCCATACGGACACCATCGGCACGACCGGCGGACGAGGAGGACGCCCAGGTCAACGCCCTCCTCCCCCGTCTGGCCTGGGCCGATGCTCCCGGCAACGCATCCCCGCCGACAGCGGCCGCGGCCTCCCGGGTGACGGCGTCCTGTGGCCAAGGCCACGGCGGCCCGCCCGCCCCGGCCGGTCCCGCCCGGGGCGGGCGCATCGGGTGCTTCGGGCCGTAATACGCTCGTTCTCATGCTTGACGCCCTGACGGTCGCGGTCGCCGCCGCCGCGCTCGCCCTCGCCGCCTGGTGCGGCTTCGCCGCCTACCGGGACCAGCCCACCAAGGACTGGCACTTCATCGGCATGGCCGTGGTCTCCGTGCTGGCCCTGGCCCAGCTCGTGGTCGGCATCGTGCAGCTGGGACGGGGCGAGCGGCCCGACCAGGGCATGGCGATCTTCATCGCCTATCTGGTGGGCTCGTTCGCGGCGGTCCCGGCGGCGGGTCTGCTCTCGCTGAGCGAGCGGACCAAGTGGGGCTCCGTGACGGTCTCGGCCGGCGCGGTGGTGCTCGCGGTGCTCGAAGTGCGTCTCTACGACATCTGGGGAGGGTGACCGTGGCCGAGTCCACCACCGAGTCCACGGGGCGGAACGAGTCCGACGGCAGGAAGCTGGGCAGCGGCCCCGGCCGCGTACTGGTCTGGTTCTACGGGGTGTTCACCGTCGCCGCCGCCTCCCGCTCGGTCGTCCAGATGATCCAGGACTTCGGCAAGGCACCGCTGGCGTACGTGCTTTCGGCCGTGGCCGCCGTGGTGTACGGGTTCATCACGTTCTCGCTGGTACGCGGCGGCGAGCGGCTGCGCCGCACGGCGCTGGTGTGCTGCGCCGCCGAGCTGGTCTTCGTCCTGACCGTGGGCACCTGGACGCTCGCGGACAAGTCCGCGTTCCCCGATGCCACGGTCTGGTCGGACTACGGCGCGGGCTACCTGCTCATCCCGGTGATCCTGCCGGTCCTGGGCATGCTGTGGCTGCGCAGGAACCGGGACGAGACGGCAGCCGCCCAGGCCTAGGGCGTGTTTCGAAAGTCCCGTCTGCCCGGCGGCGTCTGGCACGCACGCTCGCCGCGTTGTCGGGATCACCCCGATACAACCAGTATCGGGGCGACCCTCCGCCTTGCGATCGCACGCACCAGACGCCGCCGGGCCCGCCCTTCGGGCGGACGACGCTACTTTCGAAACACGCCCTAGGCGCTCGCGACGAACTCCCGGGCCGACGCCTCCTTCTCCAGGGTGACCAGCGACAGGCGGGGGCTCAGTGCCTCGGTGGAGACCTGCGCGTAGCCGTGCTTGCGGTACAGCCGCAGGTTGGAATCGCTGCGATGCCCCGTGAGGAGCTGGAACCTCTTGGCCGACAGCTGGCCGGCGAAGTGGTCCTCTATGGCGCTCAGCAGCCGGCTGCCCAGGCCGTGCCCCTGCATCCGGGGGTGCACGATCAGCTTGTCGATCCGGCCGGTGCCCGACGCGTCCACGCTGCCTCTGACCGAGGCGACCACCTCGTCGCCGAGCCGCGCCACCAGCGCGTACCCGCGCCCGAGCTCGCTGCGCAAACCGTCGAGCGTCTGGGTGAGCGGCTCGATGGAGTAGTCGCCGTAGAGCTCCGCCTCGCTCTGGTAGCAGAGGTACTGAAGCTTGAGGATCTGCTCGCAGTCGCCTTCACGCGCCGCAGAGATGATCACACTCATGCCCATGTGTGCATGCCTTCCGCTCACCTGTCCGCCGGTTGTCTAACGCTCCATTCCCCGCAGTCCAGGAGCAGCAACCTCCGCCGCGAGCATTCTGCGCAGGCATCCCAGGCAACGGGAACGCATCGGCCCCAGACTCCCCTGTGAGATATCCAACTCCCCTGCGATTTCGCGGTAGGTGAGGTCGCTGGGCGAAAGAAGTGCGGTCAGCAGGCGCGGGCAGTTCCCCGGAGTTCTGGCCACGGCCGTACGCAGAGCACTGCTCAGTTCCTCGCTCAGAACCTGGCGTTCCGGGCCTGTTTCCGGGTCGGCGGCCGGTTCAGCGGCGAACGGCAGTTCGCGCCGCGCCCGGCGGCGGGCCCGTCTCGCTTCCGCCCGAACGGCCCAACGCACCCACGGCACGGGGTCCGCCGGACGGATTTCCAGCAGACGCACCCAGACGTCCTGTTCGAGGTCGGCGGGGTCGACTCCGGCGCCCGGCGCCTCCGCGGCGGCCTCGGCGGCCAGCAGCGGGCTCAGCTCTTTGACGAGGTCCATGCCGGGCGGGACGCGACCACCGCGCGAGGCGGTTTCGACGGCGGCCGCATCTCACCCGTAAGTGAAGACTCGTATACGAGAGCTACCGGTACGGGGCTAGCGCTTCGCGCGGAAGTCCGCCGCGGCGAGCAGCGCGGTGTCCGCGTTGTCGGAGAAGACCGCGTCGATGCCGGTCGCGAAGTACGCCTTGAAGGCCCCGAAGGCGTCCCCGTAGGCGTTGGGGTCGGTGCCGCGCCGGAAGTCGGCGGGCAGGAAGGTGTTCTCGTCGCGCATCGTGTACGGGTGGAGGACGAGGCCGTGCGCGTGGGCGTCCGCGACCAGGGTGGTCGGCTTGGTGAGCCGGCCCGCCGCGTCCTTGGGGACGATCAGGTCCAGGGTCGGGCCGATGCCCTGCGCGTACGAGGCGATCCACTTCAGGCCCTCGGGCTTGACCAGGTCGTCGGTCGTGCGCGGGTCGCCGCTCACCACGAAGTCCCAGGGCCGGGTGCCGGTGCCGGAGAGCAGCACGACCGACGGGGTGTCGACCAGGCGGCTCAGCCGCTGGATGCTGCTGGGCTCGAAGGACTGGAGGAACTGCGGGGAGTCGGCGCGATGGCGTCCGTAGCGGCGCAGCAGCTTGGCGACCCGGTCCTCCAGGGGAAGGCCGAGACCCCGGAAGTAGGTGGGGTGCTTGGTCTCGGTGTGCAGCCAGATGCGACGGCCCAGGCGGCGGCCCTCGCGCTCGGCCCACTGGAGGACCTCCTCGAAGGTGGGCACCTCCCAGCGGCCGTCGTAGAGCGTGTTGCGCTGACGGACGGCGGGCAGCCGCTCCTTGGCGCGCAGGGTCTTGAGCTCGGCGAGCGTGAAGTCCTCGGTGAACCAGCCGGTGACGGCCACGCCGTCGATGGTCTTGGTGGCCTTGCGGGCGGCGAACCCGGGGTGGTCGGCGACGTCCGTGGTTGCGGTGATGTCGTTCTCGTGACGGCAGACCAGATGCCCGTCCTTGGTGGGGACGAGGTCCTGCTCGATCACGTGCGCGCCGAGGTCCAGGGCGTGCTGGTAGGAGCCGAGGGTGTGCTCGGGGCGGTACCCGGCGGTGCCGCGGTGCCCGATCACGTACGGGACCGGCAGGTCCTTGTACGTGCCGTGGCGACGGGCGTCGCCGTGCCCCTGCCGGGTCTGCGCGCTCGCGGCCGCGGCGGGCAGCCCGGCGGCCGCCGTGCCCAGAACCGCCGCGCCGAGCACGGTGCGCCGCCCGGGGCTCATCCGCTCACCCTGTGTCATGAACGCTCCTTGGAAGTGCCTGTTGTTCCGCGTGTCCCGAACCTGTCAACGGGAGGGGACGAGCGTAGGCGTACACCCCTTAAGGAGGGGAGCCCCCACGGCCAATGGGGGCGGAACGTGGCGTAAACACACGTCAACATCGCGTATCCACTCCGTGAACCCGATGTGCGATCAGACGCGGCCCGCGAGTATCGTCCTCACCTGCGCGGACCTCATTCCGCGCGGACCCCAGCCCACGACCCCGGAGGAAGCGTTGTCCCGACTCGCGCTCATCAAGGCAGTGCTCGGACCGATCATGCGCCTGATGTTCCGTCCGCAGGTGGAGGGCGTCGAGAACATTCCGGGGACGGGTCCGGTCATCCTCGCGGGCAACCACCTGACGTTCATCGACTCGATGATCATGCCGGTGTGCCTGGACCGTCCGGTGTACTTCATCGGCAAGGACGAGTACGTCACGGGCAAGGGTCTCAAGGGCCGGCTGATGGCGTGGTTCTTCAGCGGCGTCGGCATGATCCCGGTCAACCGCGACGGCGGCCACGGCGGTGTCGCGGCGCTGATGACGGGGCGTCAGGTCCTGGAAGAGGGCAAGGTCTTCAGCATCTACCCGGAGGGCACCCGCTCCCCCGACGGCCGTCTGTACCGCGGCCGCACCGGCATCGCGCGGCTGACCCTGATGACCGGTGCGCCGGTCGTGCCGTTCGCGATGATCGGCACGGACAAGATCCAGCCGAGCGGGGCGGGGCTGCCGCGGCCCGGCAAGGTGACGGTCCGCTTCGGCGAGCCGATGGAGTTCTCGCGGTACGAGGGCATGGACCGGGACCGCTATGTGCTGCGGGCCGTCACGGACTCGGTGATGGCGGAGGTCATGCGGCTGTCCGGGCAGGAGTACGTGGACATGTACGCCACGAAGGCGAAGGCGGCGTAGCCGCCGGTCTTCTGTCTTTCAGGGGCGCGGGGAACTGCGCGCCCAGCCACGCACGGTCCGCAGGCGAAGAGGTTGCTCTTCAGGTGCGGACCGTCTGTGGTTGCTCGCGCAGTTCCCCGCACCCCTTATCAGGCCGTCTGTCCACCGCGGACCGTGCTGGGCTGAGCGCCCAGTTCCCCGCGCCCCTTTGGGGCACTCGTGGCTGGGCACGACCGCGCGGCGAGCCGCTACAGGGCTCAGGGGTGCTCCAGGCCCTCCTCCAGTTTCTGGCCCCGCAACAGGAACCACGCCGCCACCGCCGTCGCGAACAGGACCGTGCTGCCGACGGCCGCGGCCGTCTGGAAGCCGTCCGTGAAGGCGTCCCGGGCGGCCGACAGCATCGGGGCCGCCTGCTCCGCCGGGAGTCGCGCGGCCGACTCCACCGCGCCGCCGAGCGAGTCGTGGGCCTCCTCGGAGACCCCCGCGGGCAGGCCCGCCGGGGCCTCGAAGCCGCGGTAGATGCCCGTGACCACCGAGCCGAGCAGCGCGATCCCGAGGGCCGCGCCCAGTTCGTACGCGGTCTCGGAGACCGCCGACGCCGCCCCGGCCTGCTCCTTCGGCACACTGGAGAGGATCACGTCGGCGGTGACCGTGAAGGCGAGGCCGGCTCCCAGGCCGCCCGCGAACAGCGCGATCCCGAGGGCGACGACCCCCGTGTCGGCCGTGATCGCCACACAGGCCGCGAGGGCCGCGCCCACCGCCGCCAGCCCCACGGCGACCGCGCTGCGCACCGAGGCCCGGCGGGCCGCATGGCCCGCCGCGAGTCCGGCGCCCACCGCGCCCACGGCCGCGGGCAGTTCGATCAGCCCGGCCTCCAACGGCGAGCGCCCCTGGACCAGTTGGAGGAACTGGGAGAGGAAGAACACCAGGCCGGACAGGCCCAGGATGGTCAGCAGATCGGCCAGGACCGCGCCGGAGAAGCCGCGGTGGTGGAAGAGCCGTATGTCCAGCAGCGGTGAGTCGAGCGTCAGCTGGCGGCGTACGAACCAGACCAGGGCCAGCACGCCCACCGCCGCCACCCCGGCGATCTCCACGCCGAAGCCGTTGGCCGCCGCCTCCTTCACCGCGTACACGATCGCGACCATGCCCACCAGCGACAGCAGGACGCTGACCACGTCCCACGGGCCCGGGTCGGGGTCGCGCGACTCGGGGAGCAGCTTGATGCCGACGAGCACGAGCACGGCCATCACGGGCAGGTTGATCAGGAAGACCGAGCCCCACCAGAAGTTCTCCAGGAGGAAGCCGCCGACGACCGGCCCGACGGCGGCGCCCGCCGAGGCCGCCGCGCCCCAGATGCCGACGGCCAGGCTGCGCTCGCGGGGGTCGTGGAAGATGTTCCGGATCAGTGCCAGGGTGGACGGCATCAGGGTCGCCCCCGCCACGCCGAGGAGCGCCCGCGCGAAGATCATCATCTCGGGGCTTGAGGCGTACGCGTTGAGCACCGAGACCGCGCCGAAGGCCACCGCGCCGCAGAGCAGCAGCCGCTTGCGGCCGATCCGGTCGCCGAGGCTGCCCATCGAGACGAGCAGGCCCGCGATGACGAACGAGTAGATGTCGCCGATCCACAGCAGCTGCGGGCCGGACGGCTTCAGGTCCTCGCTGAGGAACGGGGTGGCGAGTCCGAGCACGGTCGCGTCGACCGCGACGAGGAGCACGGCCAGTACGAGCACGGAGAGGGCGAGCCAGCGACCCGGTTGGCGCACATCATGGCCGGGCTTGACCCGCCGGTCGGTACTGGTCATTTCTCCACGCTCCGTCGCGCTCCGCCGAGCAGCAACTCGACGATCATGTACTGGAAGTCGTTGGCGGCGACCCGGCCGACCTGGACCGCCCAGGCGCAGGTGCCGATCAGGCCGTACAGGGCCTCGGTGAGCCACGCCGGGGTGAGGTCGATCCGGAAGTCGCCCTGCTCCTGGCCTCGCCGGAAGAGCGCGGAGACGCGGGCGTCGAGCCGGGCCCAGCCCTCGTTCATCTGGTCGCCCTCGAAGAGCTGGTTCTCGGTGACCAGGAAGGCGAGCAGCCCGGCCGCGGGCTCCACCTCGGCGATCAGCCGGCGCAGCGCCCCGGGGGCGGGTCCCTCGTCCAGCCGGGCCGCGTCCAGGGCGGCTTCGAACCGCTCGATGCCGAAGTTCTCCAGCGCCCTGACCAGCGCGTCGCGGCCGGCGAAGTGGCGGTGCAGGGTGGCGCGTCCGATGCCGGCGGCGCGGGCCACCTCGTCCATCGTGGCGGTCGATTTGCGGGAGAGCAGGGCGGCTGCCGAACGCAGTACCTGGTCGCGGTCCACTGTCATGAGACAACCATAGCCTGAATGAGACGCCAGTGTCTCATTCGAAAACCTGTCGACTCACGGCCCCTTGGCTCACTAGCCTGACGGGCGCCCCCTCAACACGCTCGGAAGGAACCCCAAGTGACCGACAACCGCGTCCCGCCGCCCCTGCTCGCCGGTGAGCGCGAGACGCTGCGGGCCTTCTTGGACTACCACCGCGCGACGCTCGCGATGAAGTGCGAGGGCCTGACCGACGACGAGCTGCGCGCGAAGTCCATGCCGCCCTCGACGCTCTCGCTGCTCGGTCTCGTACGGCACATGGCGGAGGTGGAGCGCACCTGGTTCCGCAAGGTCGTCAACGGCGAGGACATCACGCTGGTCTACTCGGACGTGAACGACTACCAGGTGGCGTACGACGCCAGCGGCGCCGGCCGGACGGACGCGTTCGAACGGTGGCAGGCCGAGGTCGAGCACTCCCGCCGCATAGAGCGCGAGGCCGAGTCGCTCGACGCGGTCGTCCATGCCTCCCGGTGGGACACGGACGTCTCGCTGCGGCTCGTGATGGTGCACGTGACGCTGGAGTACGCCCGCCACAACGGCCACGCGGACTTCCTGCGCGAGGGGATCGACGGGACGGTCGGGGCGTAACCGGCGTACGGGCGCGCAGCGGCAACGCAAAGGGCCCGGACCGCCTTCACAGGCTGTCCGGGCCCTGCCCGTACCTCGTCAGCGGGTGCTGCGCCGGCGCCTGCGCAGCAGCACGATCGGGGCCGCGCCGAGCAGGCCGAGCGCGGCGGGCGCCGCCGCCGCGACCGTGCCGATGCCCGACTGGCCGAAGGTGCTCGGCACCGGAAGCGTGTCCCAGCGGTTGATCGGCCAGGCGATGACGAGCGCGCGCCCGACGACCTTGTCGACCGGCACCGAGCCGCCGCCCGGCTGCTCCTGGTGGTAGCGGGAGTCCGCCGAGTTCTGCCGGTGGTCGCCCATGACCCAGATGCGGCCCTTGGGCACCGTGATCTTGAACTGGCTCTCCGGGTCCGTGCTGCACGGGGTGTTCCCGGCGAAGACGTACGGCTCGTTCAGCGCCTTGCCGTTGACCTTCAGGGGGCCGGTGCCCTTGCACTCCACGGTGTCCCCGCCGACCGCGACGACCCGCTTGATCAGGTCCTTCTCCTCGGCGGACGGCATCAGTCCGACGAAGCTGAGCACCTTCTGAACGGCGTTGGGCTGCGGCGTCGGCTCGCCCTGGAGCCAGTTGCCCGGGTCATGGAAGACGACGACCTCGCCACGCTCGGGCTCGGAGCCGAACCACGGCGTCAGCTTGTCCACCAGGACCCGGTCACCGCGCTGCAGCGTGTTCTGCATCGAGTCCGAGGGGATCGAGAACGCCTGCACCAGAAACGTCTTGATCAGCAGCGCGAGGATCAGCGCGATACCGATGAGCAGCGGCAGCTCCTTCCAGAAGGAGCGCTGCTTGCCGGTCTTCGGCGCGGTCCCGCCGGCCGGCACGGCCGGCTCGCCGTGCACCGCCTCGGACGCCGTCGCCGTGCCCTCGGTCCCCCGGGGCCGGTCGAGCCCCTCGGGTCCCTCGGGGCCCTGCTGGGGCCGCTCGGCCTCCCCGTGTCCTTCTTGCGCGCCGACCGCCACGTCCCCCACGTCCACTCCCTCACCGCCGAAGGGACCATCGTCGCACGAAACGGGTGCCGCTGATCTACATCGGCGGCCCGGTCCATCCGTACGGGGCATGCGCGGCGCGCACACCCCGTACCGGTATCTCATTTCCTGGCGGTGGCCCAGGCGTGCTGGACGGTCAGGTCGGCCTTGACCTCGGCGAGTTGGACCGCGACGGCCGAGGGGGCGGTGCCGCCGCGGCCGTTGCGGGACGCGAGGGCGCCGGGGACGTTCAGGACGGTCCGCACCTGCGGCGTCAGATGCTCGGAGATCTTGGCGAACTGGTCGTCGGTGAGCTCGTCGAGCTCGATGCCCTGCGCCTCGCAGACCTTGACGCACTCCCCGGCGACCTCGTGCGCCACCCGGAACGGCACGCCCTGCTTGACCAGCCACTCCGCGATGTCCGTGGCGAGCGAGAAGCCCGCGGGCGCCAGCTCCTCCATGCGCTCCCGGTTGACCGTGAGGGTCGCCATCATCCCGGTGAACGCGGGCAGCAGCACCTCCAGCTGGTCGCAGGAGTCGAAGACCGGCTCCTTGTCCTCCTGGAGGTCGCGGTTGTACGCGAGCGGCAGCGCCTTCAGCGTCGCCATCAGGCCGGTCAGATTGCCGATCAGACGGCCGGACTTGCCACGCGCCAGCTCCGCGATGTCCGGGTTCTTCTTCTGCGGCATGATCGAGGAGCCGGTGGAGAAGGCGTCGTGGAGGGTGACGAAGGAGAACTCCTTCGTGTTCCAGATGATGACCTCCTCGGCGATCCGGGAGAGGTTGACGCCGATCATCGCGGTGATGAAGGCGAACTCCGCCACGAAGTCGCGGGAGGCCGTGCCGTCGATGGAGTTGGCCGAGCTGCCGTGCTCGAAGCCGAGGTCGGCGGCGACCGCCTCCGGGTCGAGGCCGAGGCTGCTGCCCGCGAGCGCGCCCGATCCGTACGGGGAGACCGCCGTGCGCTCGTCCCACTGCCGCAGCCGCTCGGCGTCCCGGGACAGGGACTGGACGTGGGCCAGCACGTGATGGGCGAAGAGGACCGGCTGGGCGTGCTGGAGGTGGGTGCGGCCGGGCATCGCCACATCGTGGTGCGCCTCGGCGAGGCCGACCAGCGCGTCCTGGAGCTCGGCGACCAGGCCGCCGATGATCCGGGCGTGGTCGCGCAGGTACATCCGGAAGAGCGTGGCGACCTGGTCGTTGCGGGAGCGGCCGGCGCGCAGCTTGCCGCCGAGGTCGGGGCCGAGCCGCTCAAGGAGGCCCCGCTCCAGGGCGGTGTGGACGTCCTCGTCCGCGATGGTGCCGACGAACGAGCCGTCGGCGACGTCGGCCTCCAGGTGGTCGAGGCCGGCGATCATCCGCTGGAGCTCGTCCTCGGTGAGCAGGCCCGCCTTGTGGAGCACTCGGGCGTGAGCACGTGAACCGGCGATGTCGTACGGCGCGAGCCGCCAGTCGAAGTGGACCGACGCCGACAGCTTCGCCAGCGCCTCGGCCGGACCGTCGGCGAAACGGCCGCCCCAGAGCCGGACGTCACCGTTGTTGCTGCTCACAGCTGTTGCTCCTCACAAGGGTGGATATGCGACCGCCTCCCCGCCGCAGAGGATCGGGGAGGCGGCAATACCGACGAGTCGTCGTTACGTCAGGTCGACGTCAGGCTATGCCTGCAGATCACGCCGCGCGGCGATCTTCGACGAGAGGCCGAAGATCTCGATGAAGCCCTGCGCCTTGGACTGGTCGAAGGTGTCGCCCGAGTCGTAGGTGGCGAGGTTGAAGTCGTACAGCGACTCCTCGGACTTCCGGCCGGTGACGACGGCGCGGCCACCGTGCAGGGTCATCCGGATGTCGCCGGTGACGTGCTGGTTGGCCTCGTTGATGAAGCCGTCCAGGGCCCGCTTGAGCGGGGAGAACCACAGGCCGTCGTAGACCATCTCGCCCCAGCGCTGCTCGACCTGCCGCTTGTAGCGGGCGAGTTCGCGCTCGACGGTGACGTTCTCCAGCTCCTGGTGGGCGGTGATCAGCGCGATCGCGCCGGGCGCCTCGTACACCTCGCGGGACTTGATGCCCACGAGCCGGTCCTCGACCATGTCGATCCGGCCGATGCCCTGGCCGCCGGCGCGCTCGTTGAGCTGCTGGATCGCCTGGAGCACGGTGACGGGCCTGCCGTCGATGGCGACCGGGACGCCCTCCTTGAAGGAGATGACGACCTCGTCGGCCTCGCGCTGCTCGGCCGGGTTCGAGGTGTACTCGTAGATGTCCTCGATCGGCGCGTTCCAGATGTCCTCCAGGAAGCCGGTCTCGACGGCCCGCCCGAAGACGTTCTGGTCGATCGAGTACGGCGACTTCTTGGTGGTGGCGATGGGGAGGTTCTTGGCCTCGCAGAAGGCGATCGCCTTGTCCCGGGTCATCGCGTAGTCACGGACCGGGGCGATGCACTTCAGGTCGGGGCCGAGCGCGGCGATACCGGCCTCGAACCGCACCTGGTCGTTGCCCTTGCCGGTGCAGCCGTGGGCGACCGTGGTGGCGCCGTGCTTCTTGGCGGCGGCCACCAGGTGCTTGACGATGGTCGGCCGGGAGAGGGCCGACACCAGCGGGTAACGGTCCATGTACAGGGCGTTGGCCTTGATCGCCGGGAGGCAGTACTCGTCGGCGAACTCGTCCTTCGCGTCCGCGACCTCGGCCTCGACGGCACCGCAGGCGAGCGCGCGCTTGCGGATGACGTCCAGGTCCTCGCCGCCCTGGCCGACGTCCACGGCAACGGCGATGACCTCGGCGCCCGTCTCCTCGGCGATCCAGCCGATGGCGACGGAGGTGTCCAGACCGCCCGAGTAGGCGAGTACGACGCGCTCGGTCACGGGTTTCTCCTTACGGTGCATTCGGTGATGGGTATAACTATGCAGTGCTCCGTATGTTTTGTCAACGGGAGGTACGACGAGAGGGGGCGAGGGTCCACCGGCAGGCCGTCGGGAGACCGTCGGCCACACGGCTGGGGTAACGGTTCGGCCCCCTGAGAGGACGTCAGCGGTCGGGCCGCGTACGGTCTCGGGCATGATGCGTACCGCTCTCGCGCTCGGCGCGGCCCTGCTCGCGCTCGCGACCCCGGCCGCCGTGGCGGACTCCCGCCCGTTCCACTCGCCGCACCTGCCCAACCGGATGGCCGACACCGGCGGCGGCACCCAGCTGATCACCGCCGAGGCATCGTCCACCGGCTCCACCACGGGCACGGTGACCTGGTGGAACAAGCGCGGGCCGCTGTGGGTGGTGGCGGGCCGGGCCGACGCCAGGTTCGGCTCCAACGGCCTGGTCGAGGGCACCGCCCGCAAGCAGAGCACCAGCACCACCCCGACCGGCCTCTACGACCTGCCGTACGCCTTCGGCACCACGGCCGCGCCCGCCGGGACCCGGTTCTCCTACCGCCGCGCCACCGACAAGTCCTGGTGGTGCGAGGACACCGCCTCGCAGGCGTACAACCGCTGGGTGGAGGGCCTGCCCGCCGACTGCCGCGCGAGCGAGTCCGAGCGGATCACCGCCTTCCCCACGCAGTACGCCCGCGCCCTGGTGGTCGGGTTCAACTACGACCAGCCGGTGCGCGGGCGGGGTGCGGGGATCTTCCTGCACATCAACGGGAAGGGGGCGACGGCCGGTTGCGTGTCCGTCCCGGCGGACGCGATGGCCCGCATCCTGGCCTGGGCGGACCCGGCCAAGCACCCCCATATCGCGATCGGCACGGCGTCCGGGCCGACCGCGATCACGCGATACTGAACCGCCTCCCGCCTAGGGCGTGTTTCGAAAGTCCCGTCTGCCCGGCGGCGTCTGGCACGCACGCTCGCCGCGTTGTCGGGATCACCCCGATACAACCAGTA
>NZ_JBVIHM010000012.1:187859-223823 GCF_055570295.1 Streptomyces sp. NPDC031265 | reverse complement strand
AGGGGCGCGGGGAACTGCGCGACCAGCCCCCACCGGTCCGCAGACGACGAACCCGGCCGCCCGGCTGAGGGCTCTCGGGAAGGGGCGGGGTGGGGATACGCCCGCCGCAGGCGGAGCAGCCGCCCCGCGGACACAAGTCGGCCCGGGCGGGGCCCCGGCAGGGGGGCCCGGCCGGGAACACGGCGGCCGGTACAGTGGGCGCGTCGTCCATGACCGTACGGGGGGAATCCGGCGCTGCCCCTTCCCCGGGCTCTCGACTCCGCTCGAACAGGGGAGACCCCAATCCGTAAGCCCGCCCAGACCACGGCGCGCAAGCCGGATCGCCCCGACGGACATGACCGGCTCAACGGTCACGGCAAGCCGCCGATGACCGGCCCCGTCGAGGTACACGGAGCCGGAGCCGGCGTGCCCCCGCGCCCGCCTGCCGCCCGGCCCCCGCAGGAGAGGCACCGCCCGCCATGACCGTACGCCGCTGCGCCGCAGCGCTCGCCGCCGCCACCGTCGTCCTCGGCGCCGCCGCCCCGGCCGCCTTCGCCGACGGCACGGCGCCGTCCTCCTCCCCCGCCGCGACCCTCCCGCAGGGGCTGTACGGGACGAAGGACCCCGCGTACGACGGCGTCTGGCGGCAGTCGCTCGCCCTGCTCGCCCAGAGCACGGTCGGCGTGAAGCCCGCCGCGCAGGCGGTGACGTGGCTGACCGGGCAGCAGTGCGACACCGGCGCGTTCGCCTCGTACCGCCTCGACGCCACCAAGCCGTGCGACGCGAAGACGACGCTCGACACCAACGCCACGGCCGCCGCCGTCCAGGCCCTCGTGGGCCTCGGCGACCGCACCGACGCCGTGAAGAAGGGCGTCTCCTGGCTGAAGACCGTGCAGAACGACGACGGCGGCTGGGCCTACAACCCCGGCGGCAAGAGCGACGCCAACTCCACCTCCGTCGTGATCGGCGCCCTCGCCGCCGCCGGTGAGAAGCCCGCCGACGCCAAGTCCGCCAAGGGCGGCAAGTCGCCGCTGGACGCGCTGCTCACGTTCGCGATGCCGTGCGACAGCACGCCGGGCTCGGGCGCGTTCGCGTACCAGCCGGACCTCAAGACCGCGAAGCTGTACGCGAACGCCGACGCCAGCGCCGCCGCCGTGACCGCCTCGTACGGCAAGGGCCTCGCCGCCACCGCCGGCAACCCCGACGCCAAGGGCACCACCTGCGAGAAGGCGGCCACGCCGGAGCAGGCCGCGCACAACGGCGCCGCGTACCTGGCCAGGACCATGGCCAAGTCGGGCCACCTCAACTCCGCGATGCCGGGCGCCGAGAGCCAGCCCGACTACGGCAACACCGCCGACGCCGTCGTCGCCCTCGCCGCCGACGGCCAGGAGGCCCAGGCCAAGGCGTCCCTGCAGTGGCTGGAGAAGAACGCGTCCGGCTGGGCCAAGGAGAACGGCCCGGCCGCCTACGCCCAGCTCCTCCTCGCCGCGAACGCCACCGGCGCCGACCCGAGGAACTTCGGCGGCGCGGACCTGGTGTCCCAGCTGAACGCCACGGGCCCGACCCCGGCGGGAACGCAGGCAGCCGACCAGAGCAAGTCGGCGGCCGAGTCCGACGAGAAGAAGGACGACTCCTCCGGCATGTCCGTGTGGTGGATCGTCGGCGTGTTCTTCGTGGCGAGCGTGGGCGTCGGCTTCCTGGTGAGCGCGCGCAAGAAGAACGCGCAGAAGTGAAGCCGCACCGCCTCTCGGCCGTCACCGGCCTCGCCCTCGCGCTGACGCTCGGCGCGGGGGCGGTGGCGGGATCCGCCGAGGCGTCGGGGTACCGGTACTGGTCGTTCTGGGACCGCCAGGGCACGGCCTGGACGTACGCCACCCAGGGCCCGGCCACCGCGCACCCCTCGGACGGCGACGTCCAGGGCTTCCGCTTCGCGGTCAGCGCGGACTCCAAGGACGCGGCGACCCCGCGTTCGGCGCCGACGTTCGCGGAGGTGTGCGCGTCGACGCCCGCGAAACCGGGCCGCAAGCGGGTCGCCCTGGCCCTCGACTTCGGCACCCCGCAGGACGCCCCGGGCGGCGAGACGCCCCCGGCGGCGCGTACGGCGTGCGCGCAGGTCCCCGAGGACGCGACGACGGCGGACGCCCTGGCCGCGGTGGCCAAGCCGCTCCGCTACAACAGCGCGGCCCTGCTCTGTGCGATCGCGGGCTACCCGCGCACGGGCTGCGGCGAACAGGTATCGGGCAAGACGGACACCTCGAAGCCCGCCGAGCAGTCGGCCAAGAAGACGTCCGACTCCGGCCCGTCCCTGGGCCTGATGGCAGGCATCGCGGCGATCGTGACGCTGGCCGCAGCAGCAGTCTGGCAATCCCGCCGCCGCCACCGCGACTGACCACGCCACCAGATGCCCACCAACGACGATCTCCCGCAGCCGCCAACGGCGCCCCACGGGGAGCCCCGCCCGACCGCCACGGGCGGCACTCCCACCCACGCACCCCAGCCGCCGACGACGCCGGGCCCCCACGGGGAGCCCCGCACCTGCCCGCCCACTCGCACGGGCGGAGCGGATGGTGGGTACGACAACCCGGCCGAAGGCCGGGTGCCCGCCCACGGCCCGCATCCGCCGACGGCGACCGCCCCCCGCAGAGGGCCCCGCACGGGCGGTGCGGGTGGGAACACCGGCCCGGCCGAAGGCAGGGCGTACCCACGACGGCCCGCGGCCGACACCCGCCGCACCCCACGGCCCGCGGCCAACCGAAGCCGCACCCCGAGGCGCGTAGCATCCCGTACCCCCTACGCCACCCGAGCCAACGCCCTGCACCCAGGCGCGTGGTGGCTCTGGGCCATAGGTCTGGCCACCGCCGCGTCCCGCACCACCAACCCCCTCCTCCTCGCCCTGCTCGTCGCCGTCGCCGGCTACGTCGTCGCCGCGCGCAGGACCGACGCCCCCTGGGCCCGCTCGTACACCGCCTTCGTCAAGCTCGGCCTCGCCGTCGTCGCCATCCGGCTCGTCTTCAACGTCGCCCTCGGCTCGCCGATCCCCGGCACCCACACGCTCCTCACGCTCCCCGAGGCCCCCCTCCCGGAGTGGGCGAAGGGCATCCGTATCGGCGGCCGCGTCAC
Source organism: Streptomyces sp. NPDC031265 (assembly GCF_055570295.1). Lineage (NCBI taxonomy): Bacteria > Bacillati > Actinomycetota > Actinomycetes > Kitasatosporales > Streptomycetaceae > Streptomyces > Streptomyces sp. NPDC031265. Next base: position 220,724 of record NZ_JBVIHM010000012.1, on the reverse strand, counting down.
CGCCGAGGGCATGCTCTTCGCGCTGTACGACGGCGCCCGGCTCGCCACCCTCCTCATCTGCGTCGGCGCCGCGAACGCCCTCGCCAACCCGGCCCGCCTCCTCAAGTCCCTCCCGGGCGCCCTGTACGAGGCGGGCGTGGCCGTCGTCGTCGCGATGACGTTCGCGCCGAACATGGTCGCCGACGTCGCACGGCTGAGGACCGTCCGCCGTCTGCGCGGCCGCCCCACCGGCGGCATCAAGGCGATCCTCCAGATCGGCCTGCCGGTCCTGGAGGGCGCCCTGGAGCGCTCGGTCGCCGTCGCCGCCTCGATGGACGCCCGAGGTTACGGCCGCACCGCGCACGTACCGCCCGCCGTCCGCCACACCACCACCGTCCTCACCCTCGGCGGACTCCTCGGCGTCTGCGCCGGTACGTACGGACTCCTCGCCGCCGAAGGCGCCCGCTACGGCCTGCCCGTCCTGCTCACCGGCCTCGCCGCCGCCCTCGCGGGCCTGCGCCTGGGTGGCCGCCGCTCGGTCCGCACCCGTTACCGTCCCGACCGCTGGGGCGCCCGCGCCTGGCTGGTGGCCGGTTCCGGCGCGGCGGTGGCGGCCGCGATGATCTGGGCGGGTACGTACGCACCGGACGCCCTGCACCCGGGCGTGGTCCCGCTCACCGCCCCCACGTTCCCCCTCTGGCCCGCCCTCGCCACCCTCCTCGGCCTGCTCCCGGCCTTCGTGACCCCCGCGCCCCAGACGCCCCAGGCACCCCAGGAGTCAAAATGATCCACTTCGAAGAGGTGTCGGTCACCTACGAGGGCCACGCCACCCCCACCATCCAGCAGGTCCAACTCACCGTCCCCGAGGGCGAGTTGGTCCTCCTCGTCGGCCCCTCCGGAGTCGGCAAGTCGACGCTCCTCGGTACGGTCTCGGGCCTGGTCCCCCACTTCACCGGCGGCACCCTGCGCGGCCAAGTGACGGTCGACGGCCGCGACACCCGTACCCACAGGCCGCGCGAACTCGCCGACCTGGTCGGCACGGTGGGCCAGGACCCGCTCGCCCACTTCGTCACCGACACGGTCGAGGACGAGCTGGCGTACGGCATGGAGTCGCTGGGCCTCGCCCCGCACGTGATGCGCCGCCGCGTCGAGGAGACCCTCGACCTGCTGGGCCTCGCGGACCTCCGCGACCGCCCGATCGCCACGCTCTCCGGCGGCCAGCAGCAGCGCGTGGCGATCGGCTCCGTCCTGACCCCGCACCCCAAGGTCCTGGTCCTGGACGAGCCGACGTCGGCGCTCGACCCGGCGGCGGCGGAGGAGGTCCTGTCCGTACTGCAAAGGCTGGTCCACGACCTCGGCACGACGGTACTGATGGCGGAGCACCGCCTGGAGCGCGTGATCCAGTACGCCGACCGCGTCCTCCTCCTCCCGTCCCCGTCCGCGCCCCCGGTCCTGGGCACCCCCGCGGAAATCATGGCGATCTCCCCGGTACACCCCCCGGTGGTGACCCTGGGCCGCCTGGCGGGCTGGCACCCCCTCCCCCTGTCGGTACGGGATGCCCGCCGCCGGGCACACGACCTCCGGGCCCACCTGGCAACAAAGGCTCCGCACGACGACTCCAGCAAGCCGCACGATCCGCAGCCGCCGACGGCGAACGCGCCCCACGGACAGCCCCGCACCGACGCACCCCCCGCCACGGGCGGCACTCCCACCCACTCGCCGCAGCCGCCGACGGCGCCGGCCCCCCACGGGAAGACCCGCACCAGCGCTCCCACTCGCACAGGCGGAGCGGGTGGAAACGACAACCCGGCAGAAGGCCGGGTGCCCACCGCGGCCCCGCACCCGCCGACGGCGACCACCCCCCACGGCAAGACCCGCACCAGCGCTCCCACTCGCACAGGCGGAGCGGGTGGAAACGACAACCCGGCAGAAGGCCGGGTGCCCACCCACCGGCCCGCGCTGGAAAACACCAGCCGCCTCCGCGCAGCGCTCCGCCTCCGCCGAGGCACGAAGGCAACCCCCGCCGCGACGGCAACCGCCACCATCAAAGCCCTCGGCGTACGCCGAGCCCGTATAGACGCCCTGCGCCACATCACCCTCACCGTCACCCCCGGCGAAACCCTCGCCCTCATGGGGCGGAACGGCGCCGGCAAGTCCACCCTCCTCAACACCCTCGTCGGCATGATCGAGCCCACCACCGGCACGGTGACCGTCAACGGCCGCACCCCGCACTGCACACCCCCGCGCGAGCTGATCCGCGAGGTCGGCCTCGTACCGCAGGAGCCGCGCGACCTGCTGTACGCGGACACGGTCGGGGCCGAGTGCGCGGCGGCCGACGCAGACGCCGAGGCGACCCCCGGCACCTGCCGCGACCTCGTCTCCGCCCTGCTGCCCGGCGTGCCCGACGCCACCCACCCCCGTGACCTCTCCGAGGGCCAGCGCCTCGCCCTCGCGCTGGCGATCGTGCTGACCGGCCGCCCCCCGCTGCTCCTGCTGGACGAGCCGACCCGCGGTCTGGACTACGCGGCGAAGGCGCGTCTCGCGGACGTGCTGCGGGACCTCGCCGCCGAGGGCCACGCGATCGTCCTGGCCACGCACGACGTGGAGCTGGCCGCGGAGATCGCCCACCGGGTGGTGATCCTGGCCGACGGCGAGGTGGTCGCGGACGGCCCGACGGCCGACGTGGTCGTCTCCTCGCCCTCCTACGCCCCCCAGGTCTCCAAGATCCTGGCCCCGGACCCGTGGCTCACGGTCACCCAGGTACGCGAGGCCCTGGCATGACGGCGCCACCCCGAACAACACACGGGCCCCACACCCCCCAGGCAAAGGCCGTCCGCCTGGGCCCGCGCGGGGTCGTCGCCCTCGCCCTCATCACCCTCGTCGGCGTCGCCGCCTTCGGCTGGCCCCTCCTCGCGGACGAGGATTCCGGGCTCGCCCACTCCCAGGACGCCCCCTGGCTCTTCGCCGCGCTCCTGCCCCTCCTCGTCGGTGTGGTCGTCGCCACCATCGCGGACGAGGACGACGGCATGGACGCCAAGGCCGTCGCCATGCTCGGCGTCCTCGCGGCGGTCGGCGCCGCCCTGCGCCCGCTGGGCGCGGGCACGGCCGGCCTGGAGCCGATGTTCTTCCTGATGGTGCTGAGCGGCCGCGTCCTCGGCCCGGGCTTCGGCTTCGTGCTCGGCTCGGTCACGATGTTCGCGTCCGCCCTGCTCACGGGGGGTGTCGGCCCCTGGATGCCGTTCCAGATGCTGGCGATGGGCTGGTTCACCATGGGCGCCGGGCTGCTCCCGGGCCGGCACCGCCTCCGGGGCCGGGGCGAGCTGGCGATGCTCGCGCTGTACGGCTTCGCGGCGTCCTTCGCGTACGGCACGGTCATGAACCTTCAGGGCTGGACGTACATCGGCGGTATGTCGTCCGGCATCTCCTTCCACCCGGGCGACCCGCTGGGCGAGAACCTCCTGCGCTTCGCCGCGTACTGCGCGACCACCTCGCTGGGCTGGGACCTGGGCCGGGCGGTGCTCACGACGGTCCTGACGTTCACGCTCGGCTCGACCGTGCTGAAGGCACTCCGCAGGGCCACCCGGCGCGCCGCCTTCGAGGCCCAGGTCACATTCGACGGGTCCCCCTCGGAGGCCCAGGTCACATCCGGGCGGCCCCCGGGGTGAGGCCCCCCACAGGACCCACGTCACATACGACCCGGATTAGTTGCTTTATACGGCCTATATAAAGCCATAAATAACCCTTCCGACCAGCCGTTTCCCCTGCACCCCCCACCCGGGGCGTTCCACCCCGGATGCGAGGACCACTAGTAACAGGGGTCGTTGCATCGGCTCCTCGGGGTGGCTAAAACTGGTGCAGTCGCCGGGCACCGCCTGGCCCGTCACCCGGGCCGCGGAAGCCCTCGCAGGACGAAAAACCCTTGCTCCTCCCGGGAGTTCATGTGGCTCTCCGGAGCTGCCACCTGCTCCGCGACAGCCCATGCCCCCGAAGTTAGGACTCTCTGTGTCGTTCGCCGCCCGTCTCATCGCCCGCAAGAAGTCGATCGCCGCCGGTGGTGCCACGCTGCTCGCCGCTGCCGGTATCGCGATGGCCGCCGTTCCCGCCCAGGCCGCCCCCATGGGCGCCCAGGACGTGGCGAAGAAGATGATCCCGAGCGCCGCCCAGTTCCAGTGCTTCAGCAACATCGTCAACCACGAGTCCGGCTGGAACATCCACGCGTCCAACCCGTCCAGCGGTGCGTACGGCCTGGTCCAGGCGCTGCCCGGCAACAAGATGGCCACCAAGGGCTCCGACTGGCAGACCAACCCCGCCACCCAGATCGCGTGGGGCCTGGACTACATGAACTCGCGCTACGGCAGCCCGTGTGGCGCCTGGAACTTCTGGCAGCAGAACAGCTGGTACTGAGCCACCAGCTGAGCACAGGCAACGCGAAGCTCCCCGGTAGGAACGCCTACCGAGGGGGCTTCTCCCGTTTGTCCGGGCGGCTGGTTCTCTGTCCGCGGACCGTGCTGGGTCGCTCGCACAGTTCCACACGCTCCGCAGCCGACGCACCCCCGGAGGATTCGAGGAGGGGGCGGGGGGTGGGTGCTACAGCCGCTGCAGGATCGTCGCCGTCGCCAGCGCACCCCCCGCACACATCGTCACCAGCGCGAACTCCCGGTCACGCCGTTCCAGCTCGTGCAGGGCCGTCGTAATAAGGCGGGCGCCCGTGGAGCCGACGGGGTGGCCCAGGGCTATGGCGCCGCCGTTGACGTTCACCTTGTCCAGGTCCTGGTCGAAGACCTGGGCCCAGCTGAGGACCACCGACGCGAACGCCTCGTTGATCTCGACGAGGTCGATGTCCCGCAGCGACATCCCGGCCTTGCCGAGCACCGCCCTCGTCGCGTCGATCGGCCCGTCGAGGTGGAAGTGCGGGTCGGCCCCCACCAGCGCCTGCGCCACGATCCGCGCCCGGGGCCGCAGCTTGAGCGCCCGTGCCATCCGCTTGGACGCCCACATGATCGCGGCCGCGCCGTCGGAGATCTGGGAGGAGTTCCCGGCCGTGTGCACGGCGGTCGGCATGACGGGCTTCAGCCCGGCCAGCGCCTCCATCGACGTGTCCCGCAGGCCCTCGTCCCGGTCGACGAGCCGCCACATGCCCTGCCCGGCCGCCTGCTCCTCATCGGTCGTGGGCACCTGCACCGCGAACGTCTCCCGCTTGAACCGCTCCTCGGCCCACGCCACGCCCGCCCGCTCCTGCGAGAGCAGCCCGAGCGAGTCGACCCGCTCCCGCGTCAGCCCCCGGTGGCGCGCGATCCGCTCCGCCGCCTCGAACTGGTTGGGCAGGTCCACGTTCCACTCGTCCGGGAACGGCTTCCCGGGCCCGTGCTTGGACCCCGACCCCAGCGGCACCCGCGACATCGCCTCCACTCCGCAGCTGATGCCCACGTCCACGACGCCCGCCGCGATCATGTTGGCGACCATGTGGCTGGCCTGCTGGGACGACCCGCACTGGCAGTCGACGGTGGTCGCCGCCGTCTCGTACGGCAGCCCCATCGCCAGCCACGCGTTGCGCGCGGGGTTCATGGACTGCTCGCCGGCGTGCGTGACCGTGCCTCCGACGATCTGCTCCACGCAGTCCGCGTGGATCCCGGTCCGCCCGAGCAGCTCGCGGTAGGTCTCGCCGAGCAGATAGGCGGGGTGGAGATTGGCGAGCGCACCTCCGCGCTTGCCGATCGGCGTGCGTACGGCTTCGACGATGACGGGTTCCGCGGCCATGAGCTCGTCCTCTCCCTCGCACAGTCGCCGGGGCCTCCCGGAGCCGCCGCGACCGAACCGGTCCGGAACTAGTACGCGTTCTAGTTCCGTATGCAGTCTGGTGAGCCTTACCCCCGGTACGCAAGGGTTGTGCACGCACCCGCACACTCCCGCACCCGCAATCAACCACCCCCACACCCTTGCGACTTGTAGAACCCGTTACTACCTTTCAGTCAAATTCTGATGGGTCGTCAGACAAGTGCCGTCGAGATGGAGCTGCCGATGCGCTGCCCCCACCTGCCCGAGGGGTTCGACTTCACCGACCCCGACCTGCTCCAGGACCGCGTCCCGCACCCGGAGTTCGCCGAGGCACGGCAGACCGCCCCGGTCTTCTGGTGCCCGCAGCCGCACGGCCTCGCCGGCTTCGGCGACGACGGCTACTGGGTGGTGACCCGGCACGCCGACGTCAAGTACGTCTCCACGCACCCGGAGCTGTTCTCCTCCACCACCAACACCGCCGTCATCCGCTTCAAAGAGAACATCACCCGCGACCAGATCGAGGTCCAGCGGCTGATCATGCTGAACATGGACCCGCCGGAGCACACCCGGGTCCGCCAGATCGTCCAGCGCGGCTTCACGCCACGCGCGATCCGCTCCCTCGAAGGCGCCCTGCGCGACCGCGCCCGCCGGATAGTCGACACGGCCCTCGCGGCCTCCGAGGGCCACGACTCCTTCGACTTCGTCACCAACATCGCGGTGGAGCTGCCGCTCCAGGCGATCGCGGAACTCATCGGCGTACCGCAGGAGGACCGCGCGAAGATCTTCGACTGGTCCAACAAGATGGCGGCGTACGACGATCCCGAGTACGCCATCACCGAGGAGATCGGCGCCGAGGCGGCCATGGAGATCGTGAGTTACGCGATGAACCTCGCGGCGGCGCGCAAGGAGTGCCCGGCGAAGGACATCGTCTCGACGCTGGTCGCGGCGGAGGGCGAAGGCAACCTGCTGGCCGACGAGTTCGGCTTCTTCGTCATCCTGCTCGCGGTGGCGGGCAACGAGACGACCCGCAACGCCATCAGCCACGGCATGCACGCGTTCCTCACCCACCGCGACCAGTGGGAGCTCTACAAGCGCGAGCGCCCCGAGACGGCGGCGGAGGAGATCGTGCGCTGGGCGACGCCGGTGGTGTCCTTCCAGCGTACGGCGACCCAGGACACGGAGCTGGGCGGCCAGAAGATCAAGGCGGGCGACCGGGTCGGCCTGTTCTACTCGTCGGCCAACAACGACCCCGAACTCTTCGACGAGCCCGAGAAGTTCGACATCCTCCGCGACCCGAACCCGCACCTCGGCTTCGGCGGCGGAGGCCCGCACTTCTGCCTCGGCAAGTCGCTCGCGGTCCTCGAAATCAACCTGATCTTCAACGCGATTGCCGACGCCCTGCCGAACCTGACACTGGCGGGCGACCCGCGCCGCCTGCGCTCGGCGTGGCTGAACGGCATCAAGGAGCTACAGGTGAGCCCGTGAGCCTTACAGCTGCCGTACGAAGTCGCTGAAGGCGGCGGGGTCGAAGCGGAGGGCGGGGCCGTGGGGGTTCTTGGAGTCGCGGACGGCGACGGCGTGAGGGAGGGCGGCGATTTCTACGCAGGAGCCGCCCTGGTCACCGCTGTGCGAGGACTTGCGCCACTCGGCGCCACCGAGTGGCACGCACTCCACGCAGGAGCCGCCCTGGTCACTGCTGTAGCTGGACTTACGCCACCGGGCGCGGCTCAGATTCAGGTGGCTCCCCATACCGTTCCTCCATCGCGTGCCGGATCAGCTTCACCGAGTCCTGGATGGACAGGGCGGCGGCTTGGAGGTGATCGTAACGGAGCGAGCAGTTCTTGACCGTGTCCGGGTTGGCAGTTGGATGACCAGCTCCGTAGCCCTCGGTGTAGACGATGGCGGGGTCTGAGCCGAAGCGGAAGAGGTCAAACGGGCCGGTCAGTCCGGCATGCGCTCCGACCTCGTACGGCAGGATCTGAATGTTCACCTTCGGGTTGCTCTCGAAGGACAACAGCCGTTCCAATTGCCCGCGCATGACCTCGTCGCCGCCGATCTCCTGATACAACGCGGCCTCGCCGATGATCGCCCACAGGACCGGCGCGTGATCCTTCTCCAAGATGCGCTGCCGAGCCAGCCGGACCGCCGTACGGTCGTCCAAGTTGGTTTGATCCAGCGTGCCGAGCACGGCGCGCGCGTACGACGGAGTCTGCAAGAGCCCGTGGATCAGGTGCGTATGGAATGTGTTGATCTCAATCGCCCGCGCCTCCAGCTCAGCAACTTGCTGAAACCAAGCAGGAAGTTGACTTCGCAGCACCAGCGGCAGGAGCCGCGACAGGAGCCCGCCCGTGCCCAGCGCGATGTCCGCGCGTTCGCTGAAATCGGACGTCGGTAGCTTTCGGGCCGTTTCGATCTGGCCGATCAGCGAGCCCGTGTACGAGATGATCGCGCCCAGTTGCTTCTGGGTGAGCCCGCTCGCCTCGCGGTAGCGGCGCAGCTCGTAGCCGTAATAGTCGAGCGGCGAGGCGCTCGGGTCGAGGACGTTGATGTGGACCACGGCGGGTACCCCCTCGTGCTCAACTCCGCTTACTTCCAAGCGGGTTGTATTCGTGCCGTAGCCGAGAGTAGCCATCGCGCGTCACGATCGTACCGTGAACGACAATACCCAGTACGGCATGCGCTTCACGGTCGGCGTGCACTCCGCCCGCCATGTCCGCAGGATCGTCCGTACGCACCTCGACTTCTGGGCCATGTCCGACCTCGTGGACGCGGCCGAACTCGCCGTGACGGAGCTGCTCGCCAACGTGGTGCGCCATGTGCCCGACCGCTACTGCGAGTTGAGCATCCACCGCCGGCCGCACGGCGTGCGCGTCGAGGTGTCGGACAGATTCCCGCAGCTCCCCCTGCCGCTCACCGCGTCGGACAAGGACGAGTCCGGGCGCGGGCTCGTCCTCCTGGACGCGGTGGTCGACAAGTGGGGCGTCTCCCCGGGCCCGGGGAGAGCCGGGAAGACGGTGTGGTTCGAGTGCGCCACCGCCGACAGCACCGACGGCGCCGCCGCCGATGACTCACCCCGCGTAGTCGCGGATCACCCGTCGCGCCACGCGTGAGCGGGGGCCCGCGAGCTCGGCGTCGATCGCGGCGGTGGAGTCGTCGGTCGGGCGGACGGCGGCCGGGTGCGGTGCGGCCGCCTCGGCCAGGCGCCTGCGGCGCAGATGGGTCGGCGGGTGGGTCGAGTCGACGGCGTGGCCGCGCAGGGCGGCGGCCCGGCGCAGGCGCTCGTACTCCCGCTCCGGTACGGCTCCGATGTGCTCGGCGAGCCGGTCCCACAGGCCCCGCTCGGCCTCGTCGCGCGACAGGCTCCCGCGGCCCTGGGTCTGCGCGGCGACCGACTCGCGGCGCAGCTCAAGGGCCACCGAGCCGGTGACCAGAACCTTGTCCATCAGCTCCACGGCCGCGTCGGTCGAGGCGGCCCGGGCGGCGGCCTCGTCCGCGAGGTACTCGGCGCGCTGGGCCGCGCGGAGGGTGAGCTGGTCCAGCAGGACCAGCACGCCGTACACCGCCCATCTCGGCACGGCCATAAGGTAGTTGGCGAACCGCTCGGTCATGGTCGGGCACGGCTTGGGCGACAGGAAGTAGACCCACAGGGCGAGCGAGCGCAGCGCGTTGTGGACGATCGCGCTGTGCCGGGTGTCGCCGTTGGCGTAGTGGCCCAGCTCGTGACCGAGGAGGGCGACGCGCTGGCGGGGAGTCAGCACCTCCCAGAGGCCGAGCCCCAGCCGGAGCACCCGGCGCTGCCGGATTCCGTACGTGCTGACCGAGGCGTTGGCGTCGGCCTCGATCACCACCGCGTCCACCCCGCGCGTCCCGACCACGGCCGCGACCTCGTCGATCAGGCCGAACAGGTGCGGCGCGTCGGCCCGGAGCAGCACCGGCTCCTCCCCGGCCGTGGGCAGCGAGCCGAAGCGGGGCCGGAGCACGAAGGCGATGCCCAGGAGCAGAGCGCCGAGCGCCCAGCCGCTGAACGTGCCGATGCCGCTCACGAGGACCACCGCCCCCGCGACGGCGAGGCCGAGCGTGACGGCGTGCACGAGCAGCGCCAGCGCCCCGGCCAGGACACTGAACGTGCCCTTGTGGGCACGGCCGTCGACTCCCTCCGCGAACAGCTGCTCGCCGTGCCGCCGCGCGAGTTGCCGCCGCAGCGCCTCCAGCCGCCCCTCGGGCGCTTCCGGCGAGCCCGGATCGACGTTCCAGCCGCACTCGGCGCACCACGTCACGAACCTCGGGTCGACGGGTACGTTCTGGCCGCAGTCCGGGCAGAGCTTCGCCGCCGGTCTTTCGGTCTGCACGATTCTTTTTCCTCCCCTGGCGGCCCCTCCCCAGGAGCCGCGTCCGATGCCGGGCGGGCGACCGCCGACGAGGCAGGGTAACTCTCACCTCTTGATTGCCCGCATGGCGACTGAAACAGTTGAGAAAGAACGCAATATCAACTGGATCGGTGGGGAAATGAGCACTCAGGAACAGAATCAGCAGCATCCGGCCCGACTGGCCGTCACCGAGAGGACCCGGCACCGGCGGCTTCGGGAGCAGGGCAGTACCGAGGTGGCGGACCTCGACGCGGTACTCCGGGGCGGGTTCGTCTGCCATCTCGGGGTCGTCGTCGACGGGGCGCCCATGGTCGTACCGACCGTGTACGGCGTGGACTTCGACGCCCGTACCCTCTACGTCCACGGCTCCGTCGCCAGCCGCAGCCTCGTCCAGGCGCCCGCGCGGACCGTCTGCGTCACCGTGACGCACATCGACGGGCTGGTCCTCGCGCGGTCCGTCTTCGAGCACGGGGTGAACTACCGCAGTGCCATGGTCTACGGGGTGCCCCGGGCCGTCACGGACGGGGACGAACTGCTGCACGGGCTGCGGATCGTGACCGAGCAGTGCGCGCCGGGGCAGTGGGAGTACGCGCGGCAGCCCAGCCGCAAGGAGCTCGCCGCCACCTCGCTGCTCGCGCTGCCGCTCACCGAGGCGTCCGTGAAGACGGCGTCCGGCCCGCCCGAGGACGGGGACGGGCCGGACGGTGAGCTCGGGCTGTGGGCCGGGGTGGTGCCGGTGCGGAGCTACTTCGACGCGCCGGAGCCCGACCCCGTTCTGCCCGCCGGCATCGCCTTGCCGCGCCATGTCGCCGCTCTGGGCGCGGGCAGCTCCGGCAGCTGAATGCGGCGCGGGCCCGCCAGCACGTACACCAGGGCGAAGCCCGCGCCGACGACCGTCGCGCCGCCTATCGCGTCGAGCACCCAGTGGTTGGCGGTGGCGGTGATCGCGCAGACCGTGAAGAGCGGGTGGAGCATGCCCAGCGCCTTCATCCACAGTTTGGGTGCCACCACCGCGATCACGATGCCGCACCACAGCGACCAGCCGAAGTGGAGGCTGGGCATCGCCGCGTACTGGTTGGTGACCTGTGTCATCGCCCCGTAGTCCGGGTTGGCCAGATCCTGCGGGCCGTGGACGGTGTCGATGAAGTCCATGCCCGGCATCAGGCGCGGCGGGGCGAGCGGGAAGAACCAGAAGCCGACCAGGCCGAGCAGCGTGGCGAAGCCCAGGGCCGCGCGCGCCCAGCGGTAGTCCGCCGGGCGGCGCACATAGAGGACGGCCAGGATCGTCAGCGGCGCCACGAAGTGGAACGACTCGTAGTAGAAGTCGAGGAACGACTCCAGCCACTTGACGTGCTGGATCGAGTGGTTGGCCCAGTGCTCGATGTCGATGTGGAGCGCGCGCTCGATCGACGCGATGGTCCGGCCGTGCGCCTCGGCCGTCTCGCGCCCGGCGGTGGCCTCCAGCCGGATGTGGGAGTACGCCGAGTAGCCGACGCGAATGACGAGCATTTCCAGGAGCAGGTTCGGGCGGCTGAACACCCGGCGCCAGAACGGCAGCAGCGGGATGCGGGCCCAGCGGGCCGGGACGGGCTCCGCGTACGCGGTGGGGACCGGCGCGCGGAAGTGCTCGGAGGCGCGCGGCAGGAACGGCACCAGGCAGGCCGCCGTCAGCGCCGTCAGCAGGGGAACGTTCTCGCGTAACGGGTACAGCGACGCCACGTTCGGCAGCAGCACCGCGCCCGGGAGCGTCATCACCAGGATGACGACGGCGGGCCACGCCAGGCGGTCGCGGGCCCTGGTCCCGGCCCGGCCGACCATCGCGAACAGCACCCACAGGAGCTGGTGCTGCCAGGCCGTCGGCGAGACGGCGACCGCGACGCAGCCGGTGAGGGCGACGGCGAGCAGGAGTTGGCCGTCGCGCGCGTAGCGGACGGCTCGGCGCAGCCCGAGGACGATCACGGCGACGGCGAGCACCAGGAAGAGCGCGATCTCCAGCGGCCCTTCGAGGCCGACCCGGAGCAGGGCGCCGTGCAGGGACTGGTTGGCGAGGCCGTCGGGGCGCGCGCCGAGCCCGGCGCCCGCCACGTGGTGCACCCAGTACGTCCAGGAGTCGTGCGGCATGACCGCCCAGGTCAGGGCGGTCGCGGCGGCGAAGGTGGCGGTGGTGGAGACGGCCGCGCGTCTGCGTCCGGTGAGCCAGAGCAGCGGGACGAAGAGCAGCACGGTGGGCTGGAGGGCCGCGCCGATGCCGATGAGCACCCCGCAGGCGCGCTCTCCGCGTACGGCGAAGCAGCCGAGCAGGACGAGCAGGACGGGGATGATGCTGGTCTGGCCGGTGGTGAGGGCGTTGCGGACCGGCAGCGAGAGCATCAGGAGGCTGATGGCGACGGGCGCGGCCAGCAGTGAACTGCGGCGTGAAATCGGCCCCGGCAGCGCGCGGGCGGCGACGACGCCGAGCACCGCGACGAGCAGCAGGGTGGAGAACGTCCAGGCCACTCCGAGCGCCTGCTCGGCGGAGTGCGTCAGCGGTTTGAGGACGAGCCCGGCGAAGGGGGTGCCGGTGAAGTGGTCCTGGTCGTACAGGGACCCTTTGACGTGCAGCACGCCGTTGACACCGTCGGCGCCGTTGGCCCCGGTCCAGGTCTCCAGGTCGGTGAGCCGTTCACCGGGTGGAAGGCGCAGGACGTGGGCCATCTGCCGTAACGCGAGGACGGCGGCGACCAGCCACAGCACCACCCGGGCCACGCCCATCCGGGTGTCCGCCGACCCCGAGTCCACCGTGCTGCCGCGTCCGCCGTGCTCCGTATTGGCCACGCCGCGCCGAACCTCCCACCGTTCTCAGTAAGCCCGCTGTTCGCCCGTCGTACCGGCCCCCGACTGTGGGGGCGACTGCTCAGAGCCTCGCACCACCCCACTGAGAAGACTCAGACAACCCCCACTTAGCCTGACTGTCACCGGAGTTTTGACCGGAATCGTCTTGACCGGACTCCGCAACGTACCGGAACCGGATCTGCCACAACGCCGTCGTAGATCCCGTCGACGATCTCGTCGGCGTGCGGTGTACAGACGTCGTACGGGCACTGTTACGGAAGGCGGGGGAATGCGCGGCAGGAGCGTCAGGGCGCGAACAGGGCTGATCACGGGGGCGTTGCTGGCACTCCAGCTCGGTTCGCTCGTCTCCCCCGCGTACGCGTGCGGGTGCGGCGCGATGGTCCACGGCACGGGGACGCGGCTGGCGGTACGTCAGGAGACGTCGGCGGTGCGCTGGGACGGCCGCAGCGAGCAGATCGTGATGAGTCTCACGGTCGACGGGAACGCCCCGAAGGCGGCGTGGATCATGCCGGTGCCGCACCGGGCGACGGTCACCCTGGGCGACCGCGCGCTCTTCTCCGACCTGGAGAAGGCCACGGCGCCGGTGTACAAGGACCGCGACCACTTCTGGCCGGAGGACGGCGACTGGCCGTTCGCCCGCGACCACCACTCGGTGGGCGACGGCGCGGGCCCCCCGATGGCGGCCGCGCCGCCGGTCGGCGTGGTCGACCGCCAGCGCCTGGGCCCCTTCGACGTGGCCCGCCTGACGGCCACGGACCCGGAAGCGCTGCGGAGTTGGCTGGCGAGAAACGGCTTCCAGCTCCCCCCGGCTCTCTCGACCGAGTTGCAGCCGTACGTCGCCCAGAAGTGGGAGTACGTGGCGATCCGCCTGGCCCCCGCGTCCGGCGACGGCCCCCTGACGGGCACGCTGGACCCGTTGAAGCTGACGTTCGCGAGCGACCGGTTGGTCTACCCGATGCGCCTGTCCCGCCTGGCGAAGACGCCCCAGTCCCTGAACCTGTACGTGGTGTCGGCGCACCGGATGGAGCCGGAGTCGCCGATCGGGGGCGCGAGACCGGAGGTCCTGTACGCGGGGCGGGTGCCGCAGGAGCGGGGCGAACTGGCGAAGTTCGCGGGGGTGTCGCACACCTCCGAAGGCAACACCCCGTACCTCACGGCCCTGAGCCAGTCCTTCCGGCAGCCCTCCGCGATCACGGGCGACCACGAACTGACGCGCGCCGCCGACGACACCCCGTTCCAGCGGGTCATCTGGACGGACCGCCTGATGCGGATAGCGGGCATCCCGGCGTGGCTCCTGACGGTGACCACGGCCCTGGCGGCCCTGACGACGACGGTCCTCCTGCTCGTACGCAGGGTCCTGCGACGGCGCCGCGTGGTGGTCCCGCCCGCACCGGTTGTGGTGCCGCCGCCGTTGGGGTGAGCGGGCCGCAAGGCCGCGCGCGCCCTTCACGCCGCCTTGACCACCGGGTGTAGGAGACTGCTCACACGTGATCGAGATTGAGGCGCCGTCCCGGCGCCCTCTTGATGAGAGGTGTCATGTGCCCAGCGTCGTGAAGATCAATGTTCTGAAGGTCCCGAGCGAGCAGCGCGAGGTGCTGGAGCAGCGGTTCGCCGCGCGGGCGGGTTCGGTGGAGAACTCCGACGGGTTCGAGTGGTTCGAACTGCTGCGTCCCGTCGAGGGCACCGAGGAATACCTCGTGTACACCCGCTGGCGCAGCGAGGAGGACTTCGAGAAGTGGATGGCCACCTCGATGCGCGGCTCGCACGGCGGGGGCGGCGCGGCTGAGGGCGCGGGCGGAGGCGAGCGGCCCAAGCCGGCCGCGACCGGTTCCACGTTGTGGTCGTTCGAGGTCGTGCAGCAGGCGGGGCCGAAGGGCTGAGTCGGCCCGACCCCGTAGGCCACGCGTACGGCCCGTACGCCTGGGAGTCGGCGTACGGGCCGTATGTCCTGGCGCTGCTCCGTCTCCCTAGAGCTCCAGCATGCGCTCGGTGATCTCCCGGTAGTCGCGCAGTGCGAGGCGGAGTTCCTCGGTGTCGCCCTTGTCGGGGACGGCCCGGCGGCGTTCCTTGACCAGTTCCGCGACGCGCGCGGCGGTCTCGCCCAGTACGGCGTCGGCCTCCTCCACGGCCTGCCGGGGCTCGTCGACGAAGCCGCCGACCGCCCGGTGCAGCCGCAGCGCCCACATGTCGCGCTCCTCGGTGGGGAGCAGCGGGGCGGGCTTGAGGTCGGCGGGCGGGGGCGGGGCGGGCTGGTCGGCAGCGGCTGTCGCCGGGGCGGGAGTTCGTCCGCCCGGATCGGACGCGCCCGCCGCCGCACCTGCGGCGCGTACCGCCGGGTCCGACGGGTCCACCGCCGGGTCGGAGCCGCGTATCGCCGGAGCCACCGGTCCGGCAAGAGCTCCGTCCAGGCCCGTGCCGGGTCGCGCAGTCGGCGCCCCGCCGCCCGCCGTCTCGTCCTCCTGGCGTCGCATCACACGACACTTCCCTTCGCGTGCCGTCGCGGCAGGGCCGGGCGGCGGGTGGGCTGGGCATGGCGGGGGCCCGCCGTGAGGAGTTCCTCGAACAGGCTGCGGGCCTCGATGACCGCCTCCCGGATCTCCTCGGTGTCTCCGGTGCCGCGCGCCGCGCGGTGCACCCGGCGGTAGCCGTCGAGCTGGCCCGCGTGGTGCACGGACAGCGCCGCGAGCTGGTCCTCGTACGCCTTCGCCGCCGGGAAGCCCCGTTCCTCGGCCAGCCGGGCCACCAGTTTGTCGGCCGCCTCGGCCGCCCGGCGCGGCGAGTCGACGAACTGCTCCTGGATGCCCGCCCAGCGCACGAGGTAGTGCTCGCGGACCTCGGGGGGCAGCGGGCGTTCGGTGAGCGAGCCGTGCCGCTTCAGCCGCTCGGCGAGTTCTCGCTCGGCGGCCTTGCGGTCTCCGTCGTGCAGGACGACCGCCCGTTCGTACTCGGGGCCGAAGCGCCGCCGCAGCCCGCGCCCCCCGGTCGCCGAGCCGCGCAGCGCGAACCGGACGGCGACGGCGAGCGCGGCGAGCGCGAGCACCGCGATCAGGACGACAATCACGATCGTGGACATGTCTGCCTTCCCGGTGAGTTGGTCCTTACCCGCCGTGTTGCCAGGAATTCGGTGGCCAAACGGCACCGGCGTCGGGTAGGCAGACGCCCATGAGTTGGATCATGAACCGCGAGCCCTACGACTCCCCCGACGCGGCCCTGCTCCGCCGCGAGTACTACGACGAGGTGGCGAGCCGCTGGTACGGCCGCCCGGCCACCGCCCAGGAGATCGAGGAGGGACTCACGGACGACGGCGCCGACCGACTGCGCCCGCCCCTGGGCGACTTCGTGGTCGGACGCCACGACGGAGTCGCCGGCGCCTGCGGCGGCATCCTGCTCTGCGAGACCGCCCCGGTCATCGACGGCACCGCCCCGGCCACCGCCGAGCTGACCCGCGTCTACGTACGCCCCGGCCTGCGCGGCACCGGCGGCGGCGCCGCACTCCTCACCACCCTGGAGACGGCCGCCCGCCGCCTCGGCGCCCGCCGCGTCGCCCTGGACACCCGGCACGACCTCGTCGAGGCCCGCGCGTTGTACGCGCGCAACGGCTACCGCGAGATCGAGCCGTACGCCCAACGCGCTTACGCGGAACGGTGGTTCGCGAAGGAGCTGTGAGGGGCGTCACCCCCACGGGGCAGTGGCCCGCGACGGGGTCACCTCGCGTGGTCCCGTCGCAGCTCCGGCCCCCTCGGGCTCTCCTCGTCCGAGCCCGACATCTCCGCCGTCAGCTCCTCCACCAGCTTGACCAGGTCGGTCGGGCGGTCCGGGCCCCACCAGTCGCCGAGCAGCTCGGACAGGGACTCCTCGCGGGCACGGGCGAGCCGGACCGCCGTCGCGCGGCCCGCCTCCGTGGCGACCAGAGCCATCCCGTCGCGTATGGCAAGGCCGCGCTCCTCCAACTGGCGGGCGCCCTCCGTGATCAGCCGCAGCGGTACGCGTGTGCGCTCGGCCAGGAAGGCGGGTTCCGCCGAGCCGTAGTGATGGATGCGCAGCAGGAACCAGCTCGACGCGGGCAGCAGGTCCAGGCCCGCCCGGGTGGTGATCTTCTCGTAGACCGCGCGGCGGCCCTCCCGCGTGCCCAGCACCGAAAGCGCCCGCGCGCACTCGTCGTACGACGAACGCTCGACCGGGTTGGAGGCCACGGTCTGGCTGACGTCGGGCGCGGTGACCGAGCCGCGCAGCTTGTCCTCGCGCAGGAACCAGGCGATCACGAAGGCGAGCAGCGTCACCGGCACCGCGTAGAGGAAGACATCGGTGATCGACTGCGAGTAGGCGTGCAGGACCGGGGGCCGCAGCGTCTGCGGCAGCTCGGCGATCCCGCGCGGATCCGCGGCCAGTTGGGAGGGCCCGGTGCCCGCCGGGAGCTCGCGGCCCGCCAGCGCGCCGGCGAGTTTGCCGTTCAGGCGGTTGGTGAAGATCGTGCCGAAGATCGCCACGCCGAAGGACGCGCCGATCGAGCGGAAGAAGGTCGCCCCGGACGTGGCCACGCCCAGGTCCGCGTACGACACCGCGTTCTGGACGACCAGGACGAGCACCTGCATCACCAGGCCGAGACCCGCGCCGAAGACGAAGAAGTACAGGCTCATCTCCCAGGTGGAGCTCGTCTCCGTGAGCTGATGCAGCAGGGCCAGGCCGATGGTGACGACGGCCGTGCCCATGATCGGGAAGACCTTCCAGCGGCCCGTACGCGACACGATCTGGCCGGACGCGGTCGAGGTCAGCAGCAGCCCGAGCACCATCGGCAGCATGTGCACGCCGGACATCGTCGGGGTGACACCGTGCACGACCTGCAAGAACGTCGGCAGGTACGTCATCGCCCCGAACATCGCGAAGCCGATGACGAAGCTGATGACCGCGACGAGGGAGAACGTGCGGATACGGAACAGCTTCAGCGGGAGGACAGGTTCCGCCGCCTTCCGCTCCACCGCGACGAACGCGCCGAGCAGCACCGCCCCCAGCACCGCCAGCCCGATGATCTGCGCCGAACCCCAGGCCCAGGTGGTCCCGCCGAGCGAGGCGACGAGGACCAGGCAGGTGGCGACGGACGCGATCAGGAAGGTGCCGAGGTAGTCGATGGTGTGGCGGGTGCCGTGCACCGGGATGTGCAGCACCGCCGCGATCACCAGGAGGGCGACGACGCCGATCGGCAGGTTGACGTAGAACACCCAGCGCCAGCTGAGGTGTTCTGTGAAGAGACCGCCGAGCAGCGGGCCGAGCACACTGGTCGCGCCGAACACCGCGCCGAACAGGCCCTGGTATTTGCCGCGTTCACGCGGGGAGACCAGGTCGCCCACGATCGCCATGGACAGCACCATCAGACCGCCGCCGCCCAGGCCCTGGAGCGCCCGGAAGGCGATCAACTGGCCCATGTCCTGCGCGACTCCGCACAGCGCCGAGCCGACGAGGAAGATGACGATGGCGGCCTGGAACAGCTTCTTCCTGCCGTACTGGTCGCCGAGCTTGCCCCACAGCGGGGTCGCGGCGGTGGAGGCGAGCATGTACGCGGTGACGACCCAGGACAGGTGCTCCATCCCGCCGAGCTCGCTGACGATCGTCGGCAGGGCCGTGGAGACGATGGTCTGGTCGAGCGCGGCCAGCAGCATGCCGAGCAGTAGCGCTCCGATGGCCACGAGTACGGTCCGCCGCTCCTGGCCGACGCCGGGTCCGGCGCCCGGGGAGAGCACGGTGGGGGCCGTTTCCTGAGCCATGGGCCGCCCCTCTCTGTCTCGGTCCTCCACCCCCGTCTGCCTCTGCCTCCGCCCCGCCTCTCTCCATCTTGATCGCAATGTCCGGATATGGCCTGCCGGGCCGGGCCGGGCCCCTCGGGCCACCGCCACGGGCCCTGCATAATCGCAGGCAGTTCAAGGGGAGGGGACCCACGATGACGGGACACATATGTCCTGAATGCGGTACGGAACGCGAGCCCACCGACAGACCGGCCTGCGCCTGCGCGCTACGCGCGGAACACTCGGCGGAGGTAGCCGCGCCGGAGGACTTCGACCCGCTCCGGATCAGGCCGTATGTGACGTTGGAGAACCTGGGGAACGCCGAGGGGGGCGTGGCCCGTGGGGGCGTGGGCCCTGCGGGCGCCACCGGTGACCCGGGGGTCACGATGCCGCTGCGGCCCGTCCCGCCGGGGGCGCCCGGCCTGGCGGCTGACGACCCCGGGGCAACCACCCCGTTCCGGGCCGCGACCGGGCCCGCCCGTGACGACCCCGGGGCAACCGCGCCGTTCCGGGCCGCCCCTCCAGGGGCGCGGGGAACTGCGCGACCAGCCACAGGTGACCCGCACCCGACCGAACGCGCCCGGCGCCGCCCCCTCCTCCTCGCACTCGCCGCCGCAGCGGCGATCGCGGCGCTGGGCACGACCGCCTTCGCGGGTGGCCTCTTCGGCGGCGGATCCGACGACAAGGCGACGGGCGCGGCCACAACCGTGAGCACCGCCCCGTACGGCGACGACCCCACCTCCAGCGCCCCCTCCCCCACCGCCCCGGCACCCACCCGCAGCACCCCCCGCACCAGCCCGTCCCCACACAAGAGCTCCCCCTCCCCGACCCGTACGCCCAAGCCCTCCACCAGCCCGCCCCGCCGGCCCACCGCCCCCTCGCCGTCCCCGTCGCAGGTCACCGGCAGCGTCGACACCACGACCGCCCCGGCCGCGCCACCCGCCACGGCCCCCGTGCTGCGCCGTGGCGACGACGGCCCCGAGGTCGCCGAACTCCAGGACCGGCTCGCCCAGTTGACGATCTACAACGGGAAGGCCGACGGCCACTTCGGCTCCAAGACGGAGAACGCGGTGCGTACGTACCAGTCGTACATGGGCCTCGAAGGCGACCCGCCGGGCGTCTACGGCCCGGAGACGCGCAGCGCCCTGGAGGGCCAGACGTCCTAGCCGTCCCAGACGTCCTGGGGGCGATCAAGACGCCGCAACCAGCCCGGTTGGACCATTCGGCACTTTGTTTTGTATCGTGATGGAACAAAGTGGTTCCGCCCGTACTCCCTGACCGGCGGGCGGAGCCACTTGTCTCTGCTCCCGCACCCAGGAGTCCGCCGATGATGGCCACGCCCACCACTCTGACCGCCCGCGCCCTCCTGCTCGACATGGACGGCACGATCGTCAACTCCGACGCCGTGGTCGAGCGGTGCTGGCGCCGCTGGGCCGTGGAGCACGGGCTGGACCCCGAGGAGGCGCTGAAGGTCGTCCACGGCCGCCAGGGCTACGCCACCATGGCCGTCCTGCTGCCGGACCGCCCGATGGAGCAGAACCTCGCGGACAACCGCGTGATGCTCGCCGAGGAGACGGCCGACACCGACGGCGTCGTCCCCGTC
The DNA here is from genome assembly GCF_055570295.1 of Streptomyces sp. NPDC031265. Classification (NCBI taxonomy): domain Bacteria; kingdom Bacillati; phylum Actinomycetota; class Actinomycetes; order Kitasatosporales; family Streptomycetaceae; genus Streptomyces; species Streptomyces sp. NPDC031265. The sequence goes on along the minus strand of NZ_JBVIHM010000012.1, from coordinate 200,391 downwards.
CCGGGCGCCCCCGCCTTCATGGCCTCCCTCGCCGGGCTGCCGCACGCCCTGGTGACCTCGGCGAACGAGCCGCTCGCCCAGGCCCGGATGAACGCGGCCGAACTGCCGATGCCGGCCGTACGCGTCACCGCCGAGCGCGTCGGCGCGAGCAAGCCGGACCCGGAGGGCTTCCTCAAGGGCGCCGCCGAACTGGGCTTCGCCCCGGCGGACTGCATAGTCTTCGAGGACTCCGAGGCGGGCATCCAGGCGGGCCTGGCAGCAGGAATGCGCGTCATAGGCATAGGCCCGCGAGCGTCCGCCCACGCGCCGACGGCGTACGTACCGGACCTGACGCACGTAACGGTGACGGCAGAGCCGAACGGCACGCTGACGCTGCGGATCGCCCAGTAGCCGACCACCTTCATAGGGGCGCCCTTCCATCGGGGCGCCCCTTCGGCGATCGCCCGCAGGGGCGCGCTCCAGGGGCGCAGGGAACGGCGCGACACGCCCCCACCGACGCCGCACCCGAACGACAACCGGAGATCGCCCCGCAGGGGCGCCTCAGGGGCGCGGGGAACGGCGCGACAGCCACAGCCGACCCGCAGACGAACCCACCACACCCCCGAAGGGACGCCGCGGGGAACAGCCCGACCAGCCACAGCCGACCCGCGGACGAAACACCCCGCGCCCCAAATCGACGGCGTCAGCCAGCCACGGCCTCAAACAGGCTGAACCCGGCCAGCGCACCCATCAGCGCCGCCGCAACCTTCGTGATCAACCGAAGCGGCACGTACTTCATCAGCGTCCGCCCACCCAGGATCCCCAGCCCCGCCACCGCCCACAGCGCCAGCACGGCCCCCACACCCACCGACAGCGGGCTGTCGTACCGCGCGGCCAGATTCGCCGTCATGATCTGCGTCAGGTCCCCGAACTCGGCGACCAGGATCAGCATGAACCCCGCCCCGGACACCTTCCAGAACGACTGGTCGGCCGGGGCCTTCACCCCGTCCTCCTCCTCGTCCTTCTTGAACAGCAGCATCGCCGCGCCCGCGAGGAAGAGGACGCCCACGATCGCCTGGAGCAGCCGGTGCGGCAGCAGGGTGAGTACGCTCCCCGCCGCGATGGCGAGCGCGACGTGGAGCAGGAACGCTGCCGCGACGCCCACGAACACGTACGACGCCTTGTAGCGGGTGCCGAGCATCAGGCCCGCGAGCGCGGTCTTGTCGGGGAGCTCGGCAAGGAAGACCACGCCGAACGTGATCGCCAGGATGGTGAAGCTGAGCACGGAAGAGGTTCCTCAATCGGTCGGGCGCGGCGCGGCCGTACCGAGAGCGTGACACGAAAGAATCCGGGGTCGCTTCGGCACAGCAGCTGCGCCATGAAGCGGAAAGCGGTCATGGTTCACTGCGGCCGAAGGTCTCGCTGGCGGGCCTCGCGGGCCTGCCTCCGGGCGCCGGCTGGACGAATCCAGCAGTATGTCGACGTTCCGGCGAAGAGCTACTCCCCTTCTGCTCCGTACAGAATACGTGACACCGCCCCGCACCCGGCAGGGACCAAAGTCCCGAGGCCCGAGGTCCCGAAGGCCAAGACCCCCCGCCCCGGACGGAGCCGAGGTCACACCGGCACCTCCCGGTGCACCCGCCCCCGCGCCACCAGCTCCAGCACCACCGACACCGCCACCGCCTGCACCGCCATCAGCGCGACCAGCACGAACAGCTGCACCGCCCCCGCCTGCACCGGTGACGCCCCGCCGAGCAGCATGCCGACGAACGCGCCGGGCAGCGTGACGATCCCCACGGTCCGGGTCTGGTCGAGGCCGGGCAGCAGCGCGTCGGACGCGGCGGTCCTGGCCACCTCCATCCGGGCGTCCCGGTCGAGCAGGCCGAGCGCCATCCCCGCCTCCACCTCGCCGCGCCGCACGGTGAGCTCGTCCAGCGCGCGCCGCCCGCCGAGCACGGTCGCGGTGAGCGCGCCGCCGATGAGGATGCCGGTGACGGGGATGAGCGCGATGCCCCTGGCCGGGACGAGCCCGGTGAGCAGCAGGGCGCCGACCACCGGGGTCACCCCCGCCGCGATCGGCAGCGCGGCCCACCGCCACGTGTCGTTGGGCGTCATCCGGCGCCCGGCCGTACGGACCGCCACCGCGTACATCACCAGCAGGAAGCAGAGCAGCAGCGGCACCGAGCCGACCACCCAGCGGATGGCGCTCGCCACCACAGCGAGCTGAACGGCCGCGCGCACCCCGGCGACCAGGATCTCCTTCGCCCGGCCGAGCCGCGCCACCGCCGCGACACCGGCCGCGACCAGGAGCAGTACGGCGAGGACGACCCCGAGCGTGACATTGACGGGCAGCAGCACGCGCCCACGGTACGCCGGACCCGTCCCCGTATCGGGTGGGGCAACCGTGGCATACGGGGCGTCAGTTACCTTGCGGGACAAGGGCGTCAAGAACTCCGGGACCCCTTGATGTGACGTGCCCATGTCGCCACTCTGTTACCTGGCACCCACCCCACGGAAACCTGGTGCCGCCACGATGACCGGGCCGCGCACCCGCGCGCCCGGCCAAGGTCCCCCCACACCAAGGGAGTTCGCATGTCAGGTGTCTACGCGCGTCGAATAGCCAGGCTCTCCGCGCTCACCGCCTCCGCCGCCCTCCTCGCCACCGCGAGCCTGCTCACCGCCCCCGGCGCCCAGGCCTCACCCCCCGCCCCGGTCAGCGCCGCCACCGCCCGCAGCTATCTCGCCGCCATGAGCGCCACCCCGGAGGGCTCCTCCGACGGCTACAGCCGCGCCAAGTTCCCGCACTGGATCACCCAGTCCGGCACCTGCAACACCCGCGAGGTCGTCCTCAAGCGCGACGGCACCAACGTCGTCACGGACTCCAGCTGTGCGGCCACCAGCGGCAGTTGGTACTCCGAGTACGACGGCGCCACCTGGACGGCCGCCGCCGACCTCGACATCGACCACGTCGTCCCGCTCGCCGAGGCCTGGCGCTCGGGCGCCAGCTCATGGACGACCGCGCAGCGCCAGGGCTTCGCCAACGACCTGACCCGGCCCCAGCTGATCGCCGTCACCGACAACGTCAACCAGGCCAAGGGCGACCAGGACCCGGCCAAGTGGATGCCCTCGCGCACCGCGTACCGCTGCACGTACGCCCGGATGTGGGTGGACGTGAAGCACTACTACAACCTGACCGTGGACACCGCCGAGAAGTCCGCGCTGGAGTCCGTGCTCAACGGCTGCTGAAAGCCCATCGGCTGCTGAAGGCCCGTCGGCCGCCCGGCCCGCCGACGGGTCTATCTCGCCCTTCCGTCGTTCCGTACCGTACGGAACGACGGAAGGGACGACATGGCCGGACTGCGCCTGGGACCACTGCTGCGGTATGTCGACGGCGCATCCGGCACCTCGGCCACGCTCTGGGTGGAGGCGGACCGGCCGTGCACGGCCGAGGTGCGCTGCCCCGGCGGCGCCTCGGGCTCCTCCCGTACGTTCCAGATCGCCGGGCACCACTACGCGCTGATCCCGGTCACCGGCCTCACCCCGGGCGCCGCCACCCCGTACGAAGTACTGCTCGACGGGCGGCGGGTGTGGCCGCCCGAGCGCTCTCCCTTTCCCCCGTCCGCGATCCGCACGCCCGCCCCCGGCGCGCCCCGGCTGCGAGTCGCCTTCGGGTCCTGCCGCTGGGGAGCCCCGCCCAAGGGCGAACGCGACCCCGCCGGTCCCGACGCCCTGGACACCCTCGCCACCGTCCTCGCCGCACGCCTGACCGCCGACCCGGACGCCGAGCGGCCCGACGTCCTGCTGCTCCTCGGCGACCAGGTGTACGCCGACTCCGTCTCTCCGGCGACCCGCCGCTGGCTCGCCGCCCGGCGCGATCTGGCCGACCCGCCGGGGGCGCAGGTCGGGGACTACGACGAGTACACCCGGCTCTACGACGAGTCGTGGGGCGACCCCGAGGTGCGCTGGCTGCTCTCCACCGTGCCGAGCTGCATGATCTTCGACGACCACGACGTGATCGACGACTGGAACACCAGCGCCGCCTGGCTGGCCGAGATGCGCGCCACTCCGTGGTGGCCGGAGCGGCTGGCCGGCGGGCTGATGTCGTACTGGGTCTACCAGCACCTCGGCAATCTCCCGCCCGCCGAACTCGCCGCCGACCCGCTGTACGCGGCGGTGCGGAGCAGCCCCGACGGCACGGACGCGCTGCGCCGGTTCGCGGCCGGGGCGGGTGTGGACCCGGCCGCCGTGCGCTGGAGCTACCGCCGCGACTTCGGACGCGTACGGCTGCTGATGGTGGACAGCCGGGCGGCCCGGGTCCTGGACGAGCAGAAGCGCGCGATGCTCGACGAGGCGGAGGCCGACTGGGTGCGGGAGCAGGTGCTCGACGGGACCGGCCCGTACGACCACTTGCTGATCGGGACCTCGCTGCCGTGGCTGCTGCCGCCGCTCGTCCATGACGCGGAGGGCTGGAACGCGGCCCTGTGCCGGGGCGAACGCGGCCCGCGCTGGGCGCGGTTCGGCGAGAAGGTGCGCCGCCGGGCCGATCTGGAGCACTGGGCGGCCTTCCCCTCCTCCTTCGCGGGGCTCGCGGAGCTGATCGCCCGCGCCGGCACCGGGCCACAGGCGCCCGCCACGGTCTGTGTGCTCTCCGGTGACGTGCACCACGCCTACCTCGCGGAGCCGGTCTGGCCCACCGGCGGCCCGGACGCGTGCGTGCTCCAGCTGACCTGCTCGCCCGTCCACAACTCCGTCCCCCCGACGCTTCGGGCCGCGTTCCGCTTCGGGTGGAGCCGGTGGGGGCGGCGGCTCGGCCGGGCGCTGGCCCGGCACGGCCGGCTCGCCCGGCCGCCGGTGCGCTGGCACCGGCGGGGCGGCCCCTGGTTCGGGAACCAGCTGATGACGCTGACGCTGGCCGGGCGCGCGGCCCGGCTCCGGCTCGACCAGGCGCGGGCGGGGCGCCCCGGGGCACGCCTGGTCACGGTCCTGGACGAGGACCTCACTCCGTAACCCTGTGTCCCGGTGCGCTCGCTTTACGTCCACGCACGCCCCCCGTAAAGGCGAATTCCAGCCAACCTCATTCGGGGATCAACCGGAATCTGGCCATGTACTTAAACTTGAACTTGCAAGCACTAATCAGGTCTACCTAACCTTGAGGCTCCACCGGCCCCGTCCCCACACCGAAGGAGCCCGTCCCCATGGCTTCCCCCACGCCTTCCTCCGCTCTGAACACCGAGCGCGCCAAGCCCTACGCGCTGGGCCTCTTCCGCATCGTCACCGGCTTCCTCTTCGCCTGCCACGGCGCCGCCTCGCTCTTCGGCTGGTTCGGCGGCGCGGCCGGCACCGGCGGCACCCTCGAGACCGGCGCCTGGCCCAACTGGTACGCGGCCGCCATCCAGCTCGTCGGCGGCCTGCTGATCATGGCCGGACTCTTCACCCGCTCCGCCGCCTTCCTCTCCTCGGGCTCCATGGCGTACGCCTACTTCGACGTGCACCAGTCGGGCGCGCTGCTCCCGCTGCAGAACGGTGGCGAGAACGCCGCGATGTTCAGCTGGGTCTTCCTGCTGCTCGTCTTCACCGGCCCCGGTGCCCTCGCCCTCGACCAGCTGCTCGGCGGCCGCACCACCGCCGCCGTGCCGGAGGCGACTGCCGCCGCGACCCCGGCGGGCACGGCGCGCTGACGCGCCGACACATCCGAACGACCTGTCACCGGCTCGCCGGTGACACCCCACCCCCGAACGGAAACCCCATGCGCCCCAGGCGTACGCTGTAAGGCTGTACAGCGACCCGGCCGCAGACCAGCGCAGCGGGGCGCATTCCGTTCGGGGGTCGTAGTGCTGGAGAGTGTGGGGTCGCTGACCGGCAGCCCATGGATTTATGCCGTGGTGACCGTCTCCGTTCTCCTGGACGTGTTCCTCCCCGTGCTGCCCAGCGGGGTCCTGGTGATCACCGCGGCGACCTCCGCGGCGGCCGGCTCGACCACCGCCGCGGGCGCCCCGCACGCCATACGCGACGTGCCCGACCTGCTCCTCCTCGCCGCCTGCGCCGCCGCGGCCTCGGTGCTCGGCGACCTCGTCGCGTACCGCCTCGCCTGGCGCGGCGGGGCGCGGCTCGACAAGGCCATCGCCCGCTCCCGCCGGCTGACCCGCGCACAGGAACGTCTCGGCGCCGCACTGAGCCGGGGCGGCGGCGCGCTTGTCGTCGTCGCCCGGTTCGCCCCGGCGGGCCGGTCCGTCGTCTCGCTCGGCGCGGGCGCGGCGCACCGCACGCCCAAGGAGTTCCTGCCGTGGTCCGCCCTCGCCGGGGTGGCCTGGGCGGGCTACAGCGTGGGCCTCGGCTACTTCGGCGGGCGCTGGCTCGGCGCGACCTGGCTCGGCACGGGCATCTCCGTCCTCGCGCTGTTCGCGGCGGGCTCCCTCGCCGCCTACGTCATGCGCCGCCCGGCCCAGGCGGCGGTGGCCGGCCCGGCGGCCTGACGCACCGCGGGGCTACGCCGACGCCGGTGTCCTGACCGGCACTCCCCGTATCTCCAGGCCTTCGAGCAGCTCGGCCGTGGCCCGCGCTATCTCGTCCACCGCCCGGTCGAAGACCTCCTGGTTGTGCGCGGCGGGCGCCCGGAAGCCGGACACCTTGCGCACGTACTGGAGAGCCGCCGCGCGGATCTCCTCGTCGGTGGCCTCCTCGGGGAGGACCGGCGGCCTGAGCGTCTTGATACTTCTGCACATGCCTCAAGTGTGACGGGTACCACTGACAACGGCCTCGGTAGAGTCGGAGGCATGGCGGCAGCAGAGCAGGTGAAGGCCCAGGAGCCCAAGGGACCGGCGGCACCGGCGGGGCCCTCGGAACCCGTACGGATCGACAGCTGGATCTGGTCCGTACGGCTCACCAAGACGCGTTCCATGGCGGCGACGGCATGCCGGGCCGGCCATGTCCAGCTCAACGGCGAGCGCGTCAAGCCCGCGCACACCGTGAAGGTGGGCGACGAGGTGCGGCTGCGTCTGGAGGGGCGGGAGCGGGTCGTCGTCGTCGCGAAGGTCATCCGCAAGCGGGTGGGCGCGGCGATCGCGGCCGAGACCTATGTCGACAACAGCCCGCCGCCGCCCGCCCGTTCGGACGTACTGGCCGCCGGTGTGCGCGACCGGGGCATGGGCCGGCCGACCAAGCGGGACCGCCGGGAGATGGAGCGGCTGCGCGGACTGTAGGGGCCCGCGAGGCGTTGGCGGGCACACAACTCGGAGGCCAACTCCCGCTGTACCGGAGTAGGTTGGAGGCCGGGGGCCAGGGGAGCCCCCGATCCGTCCCTAGAGGAACACGCCATGATCCTGTTACTGCTCGTCCTGGCGCTGGTCCTGTACGGCTTCGGCTTCAGTCTCGGCGGCATCGTGTTCTGCGTCGCCGTGGTGGCCGTACTCTTCAGCGCCTCACGCCGTGGCCGCTCCACGGCACCGTCCGGCGGCTCGTCCGGAGCCGGCGGCTCCAGCCGTGGCACGGACACGGACTACCGGGCCTACCGCGCCCGCCGGGACCGTATGGACCGGTGGGAGCGGCGCTACCGCAGGGAGCGGAACAGCCGTCTGTTCTCCCTGCGCCGCCCTTGACCGATCGAGCGCCACCGAACAGCGCACCGAGCACGACCCACGCGCGCGAGGGCCCCGACCCGTCGTCGGTCACCGACGTCGGTCCGGGGCCCTCGTGCGTGCGGTTCGCCCGGTCAGTGGGCGGCCGCTGCCTTGCTGTCGACGGCCGTGCCCGTGCCGCGGGGCTCGGCCGTGGCGGGCTTGGGCACCAGGAGCCGTTCGGCGAGGTGGCCGAAGACCAGCCCGAAACCGGCCCACAGGGTGACCTGGATGGCGAGGGCCGCGAGCCGGAACTTCCAGAGCAGCATCGCCGGGAAGTCCTTCGGCACCTCGTTGACGGCGGGCAGGAACGCGTACGCGAGCCCGACGGCGACCAGGAAGGCGGCCGAGGCGACGACGGTCGCGTTCCAGTTGCCGAGGCGGGGCGCGAGCCGCTTGCCGAGGATCACGGCGGAGACGGCGAGCAGCACGCTCAGCGCGATCATCAGGAAGTACAGGGCGGTGCGTTTGCCGATCGTGTCGGGGTCACCGATGGACGGCGGGTTCGCCGGGTACTTCAGGAACGGGACGACATAGACGGTCAGGAGCGCGCCGAGCGAGACAAACGCCGCCGTGGCGCGCGGCCCGAACCGGCCGGTCCGGCCGAGCGCCACACAGAACGCGAGCGCGGCGATACCACCGAGGGCCACGCCGAACACGAGCACACCGGTGGCGAGGCCGCCGGTGGACTGCAGGGTGCGGCTGAACACCTCTTCGCCGTGCTCGTGCGCGTGCGCGTCCTCGAAGTCGATGGCCGCGTCCACCCGGGGCTCGCCCAGGACGTACGCCACGATCAGCGCCAGCAGGCCCGCTGCGAGACCGGCGAGCATGCCGCGCACCAGCAGGGCCCTGACGTGCAGGGAGTTCACGAGTCGGTACCCCTGGTCTCAGTGGCAGGGGAAGCCGAGCAGGTGGCGTCCGTCGTGGACCCACTCGTGGACGTCCTCACCGGAGAGGAGGCTGGTGGCGCCCTGCTCGGCGCCGACGAAGTACAGGAGGACGAGCATGAGGATGCCGAAGAAGAGCGCCCAGGGAGCGATCGCCTTGAGCGATATGGGGGTGATGGCCGGCGTTGCTGCTGCGCTGGGCGCAGGGGCGGCGGAGAGTGCCACGGCAGAACCTCCTGGGGAACACGCGTCCCGGTCATTGGTGCCTTTGTCGACGGTGGTGGGTCTGACTTCCCCGCCTTCGCTCCCTGTTGAGGGCGCTCGCCGGGTTCACAGTGGCGCGACCGTGCCGGAATCTCACCGGGCTTCCTTCACACCGTCTTTATGTCGACGTGACCGTACCGCGTGAAGGACCGCGCCGCTACGGCGCGCGGGGGCACAGCCCCCGCGCGAAGTGCGTGAACGGCCGTGCTCTGCTTGACCCATGACCGTACGCGTGATGTTGATCTCACCCCCGGCCGACCGCTACGCGCGCGAGGCGAGAGTCGGCGACGACGCGGCCGCCCCGGACGAGGGCGCGGTCCGCAGGGTCAAGGACGCGGCGGCGGCTCTTCCGGTACCGGCCCGCCGACTGAAACCGCCGTCCTCCCTCTACGAGTTGGCGGACGGCCTGCCCACGGGCGACGAACCGGCCCTGGCCGACTGGGATCTGGGCCGCTGGCGGGGGCGGCGCCTCGACGAGCTGAGCGCCGCGGATCCCACGGGGGTACGGGCCTGGCTCACCGATCCCGGGGCGGCGCCGCACGGCGGGGAGAGCCTGCTCGCGCTCGTCGCGCGCGTGGGCGCGTGGCTGGACACGCTGCCCGCGGCGGGCGGCCGGATCCTCGCGGTCGCCTCCCCGGCGGTGGTCCGCGCGTCCGTGACCCACGCCCTGGCCCTGCCGCCCGCCTCCTTCTGGCGCCTGGACGTGGCCCCCCTGACCCTGACCGAGCTCTCGGGCCGCGCGGGCCGCTGGAACCTGCGGTGCGGGCGGCCGGCGGAGGGGGCGCGGTAACGACGAAGGTCCCCCGCCGTGATCGGCGGGGGACCTTCGGTGACGGGTGGGCATGGACGGTTTCGAACCGCCGACATCTGCTTTGTAAGGATGTCAGTGCCTCAAACGATCGCAGAGTCGCGACCAGAGGTGGAGTCGCTAAGCAGCCCCGAATGCGGTTCTGACCTGGTGTTTTTCCTCCCGCATCCTCCCTCCAGCAACCATTCAGTCCCCCTCAGTACCAAGTACTCCGTCCCCACACTGTCCCCACCGTCCCCGTCATGTCCCCATGGCGCCCCATGCTCGCGTCCGGCCGAAGCGCAGACGTTAAGAGCCTCTGTTGAGGGCGCCGCATCCTTCTTGTGACCACTGCTCTCAGTTCGCAGCGCACGGCACTAGCTACGTGGAAGGGGCCGACTGCTGGACGCAGTGCCGCTCCTCTTCCAGTGCCCGTAGGCGGCCTTGATGAGCCCTGGCGGCCTAGTAGGGGTGCTGGTAAGAATGCTGGCATCAGCCGCAAAGGGTGAAACAGATTCAGGGCCTCTCTTGAGGGAGTGGCCTCGTTGAAGGGGCTGTGCGGTGGTTTGTCCGGACGCTACGCTCGCCGTGACGGCAGAGGCGAAGGGGGGCTTCGGAATGCTTGATCAGGCATTGGTTGCTCTGGCCGCGTCCGGGGGCACGGCGTTGGCTGCGGCGGCGGGGACGGACATGTGGACGGGGCTGCGGCAGGCGGTGGCGTGCTGGTTCGGCCGCGGTGATACGCAGCGTGAGCAGGCCGAGCTGGAGCGCTTGGACCAGACCATGGCCAGTGTGCAGGTCGCCGATGCGGAAGAGGCGGAGCGGGCGCGGGGTCGTCAGGAGGGTCTCTGGCAGGCCCGCATCGAGTCCCTGCTGGAAAGCCTGGACGCTGCTGAGCGGGAGCGGGCGGCTGAGCAGTTGCGCAGTCTGCTCGCGCAGCATGTTCCGCAGTCCGGCGTGGTGGCCGGGCCGGGTGGGCTGGCCGCGAACACGGTGGACATCCACGCCGAACAGGGCGCGATCGCCGGCGGTGTGATCCATGGCGGGGCGCACATCGGCCCCCCTCCCCTGCCGGATCCGCCCCAGGGCTGAGCGGACCGGCCAGCACAAGCCCACCCGAAGTCCCGCACCACTTTGGCGCGGACGGTGCCCGGGCCGTCATCGCGATGAGTGGCGGCATGGCCGCGGGCAGCGTCAGCGGGGGAATGCACCAACATCAGCATCGTCATGCCGCGCCCCGCGAGGCGGCAGGGTGGCCGCACCAGGTCGGTGTCATCCCCTCCCGGGCGCAGTCCTTCCAGCCCCGCGCCGAGGCGGACCGGCTGCGGGCTGCGGTCGACGGCGGTGGCACCGCGGTCTTGTGCCAGGTGCTGACCGGGATGGGCGGGGTGGGCAAGACCCAGCTCGCCGCCGACTACGCCCGCACCGCCTGGGAGACCGGCAGTCTCGACGTCCTGGTCTGGATCACCGCCAGTGGCCGCTCGCCTATCGTGAGCGGATTCGCGCAGGCCGGCATCGAGCTGTGCCGGGGTGACCCCGACGACCTGGACCGGGCTGCCCGCTCCTTCCTGGCCTGGCTGACTCCCAAGTCCGGCGCCGCGGGGTGCCGGTGGCTGATCGTCCTGGACGATGTCGCCGACCCGGCAGACGTGCGTGGCCTGTGGCCGCTGGCCAGCGCGCACGGCCGGATTCTGGTCACCACCCGCCGCCGGGACGCCGCCCTGACCGGTGAAGGCCGCCGCCTGGTCGAGGTCGGCGTGTTCTCCGAAGCCGACGCCCTCGCCTACCTCACCACGTCCCTGGCCACGCACGGCCGGGCCGAGCCTGCCGACCACCTCACCGCCCTGGCCGCCGATCTCGGCCACCTGCCCCTTGCTCTCTCCCAGGCCGCCGCCTACCTCATCGACTCCGGCGAGAGCGCAGCCGCCTACCGCGCCCTGCTGGTCGACCACACCATCCCACTCACCGACCTCGCCCCCGACGCCCTGCCCGACGACCAAGCCCAGGCCCTCGCCGCCGCCTGGTCCCTCTCCCTCGCCCGCGCCGACAGCCTGCGCCCCACCGGACTGGCCCGGCCCCTGCTCCACCTGGCCGCCCTGCTCGACCCCAACGGCATCCCCCAGGACGTACTGACCGGCGAAACGGCCCGCGCCCACCTCACCGCCCACCGCACCGAACTCGGCCCCAACTCCACCGCACCGTCGGCATCCGTCTCCCGTCCGGACGCGGTACACGCACTGCGCGCCCTTCACCGGCTCAGCCTCATCGACCACAGGCCGGGCACCCCGCACCAGGCCGTCCGCGTCCATCAGCTCATCCAGCGGGCCACCCGCGACACCCTCACCCCCGGCCAGCGAGACCAGTACGCCCGCACCGCCGCCGACGCCCTGCTCGCCGCCTGGCCCGCAATCGAACGCGACACCACCCTCGCCCAGGCCCTGCGCGCCAACACCGAAGCCCTCACCCGCCACGCCGAAGACGCCCTGTACCCGTCAGACGCCATTGAGGTGCTGTACCGCCTCGGCCGCAGCCTCGGCGACAGCGGGCAGGTCAGCGCCGCCGTCACCCACTTCCAGCAGCTGACGAACACCACCACCCACCTCCTTACCCCCGACCACCCCAACACCCTGGCCGCCCGCCACAACCTGGCCTACTACCGAGGAGTGGCGGGGGATGGGGCCGGTGCCGCAGCCGCGTTCGCCGAGCTGCTGGAGGACAGGCTGCGGGTCCTGGGCCCCGACCACCCCGACACCCTGGACACCCGCCACGGCCTGGCCCACTGGCGAGGAGAGGCGGGGGATGCGGCCGGTGCCGCAGCCGCGTTCACCGAGCTGCTGGAGGACATGGTGCGGGTCCTTGCCCCCGACCACCCCGGCACCCTGACCACCCGCCACGGCCTGGCCTACTACCGAGGAAAGGCGGGGGATGCGGCCGGTGCCGCAGCCGCGCTCGCCGAGCTGCTGGAGGACATGGTGCGGGTCCTGGGCCCCGACCACCCCGAC
>NZ_JBVIHM010000012.1:79888-187763 GCF_055570295.1 Streptomyces sp. NPDC031265 | reverse complement strand
CGACACCCTGACCACCCGCCACGGCCTGGCCCACTGGCGAGGAGAGGCGGGGGATGCGGCCGGTGCCGCAGCCGCGCTCGCCGAGCTGCTGGAGGACATGGTGCGGGTCCTTGCCCCCGACCACCCCGACACCCTGACCACCCGCCACGGCCTGGCCCACTGGCGAGGAGAGGCGGGGGATGCGGCCGGTGCCGCAGCCGCGCTCGCCGAGCTGCTGGAGGACAGGCTGCGGGTCCTGGGCCCCGACCACCCCAACACCCTGGCCGCCCGCCACAACCTGGCCTACTACCGAGGAGTGGCGGGGGATGGGGCCGGTGCCGCAGCCGCGTTCGCCGAGCTGCTGGAGGACAGGCTGCGGGTCCTGGGCCCCGACCACCCCGACACCCTGGACACCCGCCACGGCCTGGCCTACCACCGAGGAGTGGCGGGGGATGGGGCCGGTGCCGCAGCCGCGCTCGCCGAGCTGCTGGAGGACATGGTGCGGGTCCTGGGCCCCGACCACCCCCAAACCCTGGACACCCGCCACGGCCTGGCTTACCACCGAGGAGTGGCGGGGGATGGGGCCGGTGCCGCAGCCGCGCTCGCCGAGCTGCTGGAGGACACGGTGCGGGTCCTGGGCCCCGACCACCCCCAAACCCTGACCACCCGCCACAACCTGGCCTACTACCGAGGAAAGGCGGGGGATGCGGCCGGTGCCGCAGCCGCGCTCGCCGAGCTGCTGGAGGACACGGTGCGGGTCCTGGGCCCCGACCACCCCGACACCCTGACCACCCGCCACAACCTGGCCTACTACCGGGGAAAGGCAGGGGATGCAGTCGGTGATCAGTCGACCGATTGATGAGAGGGTTGATCAACACCGATTGCAGCTGATGGCACGGTTCTTTCCGGCACGCCTAGTACGGCGGTGGGGCTGGAGGCATGCACGTGAACCCCAGCCCGCTGTGGATGTGCGAGATGGGGTCCCAGTACGTGGCCTGCTAGGCGCCGATGGGGGCTGTTCGCCCTAGGTTTGGTCGCTGAGTCATGAGGCCAGGGCGGCTGCCAAGAAGGCTTCGGCCAGGGCCAGCCGCAGCGCGTCCGGCTTCAGGGGCGTCTTGGGCGGGATCGCTGCGGCGCTGCGCGCGGGGATCCATGCGCCCAGACCGCGATGCCTTCCGCGTGGGGGCGGTCGCGACCTCCCCTGCGGGTCTTGCCTTGGTTGATCAGCTCTGCTGCCCGGCGCGCGACGGTCGCGGGGTCGGCCGTCAGGTGGTGAGCGTACGACTTCGGTCGGGGGTGCCTGTCAGGTCCCCGAGCCAGAGGGTTCGGCAGGCCCTGGCGGCTTGGCGGATGTCGCCGGTGCGGGGGAGGTGGAGGGCGTCGGTGATGAGGGTCTGGAGGGTGTGGTGGTTGAGCTGGGCGGCTGCCCAGTGGAGGACGAGTTCCTTGCGGGGGTGGTAGGTGGTGAATGTGGTGGTGCGATTGGATGCGCGTAGCCGGACGTTCGTTACGTGCGTGTATTGGGTGATTTCCGCACCGCGCGTATCCAGCCATTTTTGGCACTGCTGCGTGTACCAGTTGATGAGGGTCTGTCGGGCCCTGGTGGGTTCGGCTGCGAGGTGTCGGCGCACGAGGAGGCAGGGGCCGTGTCTCGGGGAGTTGTAGGGGGCGATGTCAGGTCCTTGGCTTCGGGGGTCGACGAGTAGGAGGCGGTGGGGGGTGCCGAAGAGGGGGAAGAGTTCCCCGTCGACCAGGTTCTTGGCGGGTCGTAAGGGCCGGGTTTCGTGGTGGTGCTTGAGCTGTCGGTAAATCCATTCGCGCCGGTGCTTGATGAGTTGGATGGCGGTCTCGTCGGAGGTGCCGTGGGGGGCGCTGACGAGGACGGTGCCGGCGTCGGTGATGCCGAGGCTGAGGGTGCGTCGGTTGGTGGTGCGCAGGATGGCGGTGAGTTTGCCGACGGTGAGGGTGCGTTCGTTGTTGGTGGCTTTGGGGGTCACGGCTTGCCTGCTTCCTTGGTGGTGTCGGTCGTGACTGCTCCGGACATGTCTGCTCGGGTCATGTTTTGCCTCCACCTATGTAGGGGCGCTGGGCGGCGGTGGGGACCGCCGCCCAGCGGGGGTTGGGTCAGTTCTCGCGGTCTGGGGCGGTGGGGCGTTGGGGCTTGGTGGGCCTGGGCCTGGCGGGCTTGGTGGCCCTCCTGGTGGGCCGGGGCACCACTGTGGTGGCGGGTGTCCTTCTGGCGCGGGTGGAGGCGCGGCTCGGTTTGTCAGCCGAGGGCGGCTCTTCCGTGGCCAGTGCGGGGGCCGCCGCGGTGGCTTTCCTGGGGCGGGTGGCCTTGGGGAGGGGCTTGGCCTTGTCCGCCATGGGCTGGGGGTCGGTTTTCGGCGGTTCAGGGCTTGATGTGGCAGTGGCGGGCGACTGCTCCTGCGGTGCGGAGCTGGCCGGTTCGGCTGTGGCCTTCTTCTTGGGCTTCTTGTGCTGCTGGGTGTTCTGGGGCGGGGTGGCCTGCTGCGCCCTGGGCTTGGTGCGGCGCGGGAAGGCGCGGAGCTTGGGGCGGATGCCTTCGAAGGATGGCAGGAGTCTGGACTGGATCATCTTGGCGGCGCTTTGGGCTGGCGGGTCGGGGGTGAAGCAGATCCCGGCGCTGTAGCGGGCGGTGGCTTCGGGGAATCGCTCGGCGTGTTCTTGCTGGATTCGCTCGTTGGCGTCGTCGGCCAGGGCAGGGACGGGTGCGTTGACGGCCCAGGTCTGGACTGCCTTGCCTTTCCAGATCCTGCGGACTCCGATGACGCGGCCGTCGCTGTGGGCGAGGTGGGCCAGGCCCTCTTCGGTGGCGGTGTCGTCGGGGCTCCACGTGTCGCCGAGGAGCTCGGCCGTGGTCTCGATGAACTTGCTGAAGTCGGGAACGGTGAGCTCGCTCTTCTTGGGGGCGTCTTCCTTCTTGGGGGCGCCGTGCGGCTTGTCGTCTGGCTTGGTGGACTTCTTGGTGGGCATGCGGGTTTCCTCGTAGGTCAGTTGGTGCCGGGCGTGTGGGCGGACTGGGCGGCCGGGGGTGCGGTGAAGGTGTCCTTGGCGATGGCCTGGATGCCTGGGGGCAGGGTGGTGAGCTCGCCGTCCGGGGCGATGCCGACGAAGAGGATGGAGCCGCGGAGGTCTTCGACAGGGCCCCCGAGAGTGTGGGCCAGGACGCTTGCGTGGAAGTTCGGGTTCCTCCTGTGTCGGTGGAGGCCGCCGAGGATCACGACCTGTCCGGCCGGGTGGTCGAGCTTGTGGATGACCTGGGGGGTGTCGAGGAGGGCTCGGGCGCAGATCCGGGCGGGCGCGCCGGGGCCGGAGAGGGAGTAGCCCCTCATCTGTCCTTCGACGTCGATGCGCAGGAGGTCTGTGCTGTCGGGCATGGCTGCGCCTTTCGGTTGGGGTGGGTTGGGGGTCATGTCATGCACCAGCCGGAGTCGCATCCGGGGTCGAAGGGGAGCGTGTCCTGGGCGCGGGTGATGGCGTCGTGGAGTGGGCGGCCGGTCCGGGTGAGGTACACGGGGTCCTTGCCGAGGTGTTTGCGCCGGGTGATGAGGACGGATTCGAGGGTGGCGGCCTTCTCGAAGAGCTGTGGCCGGTCTCTGCTCAGTTCGGCCCAGCCGCCAAGGGACTTCAGAGGACAGAACCAGCAGGAGCTCTTGGGCGGCACGGGCAACCCGGCGTCGGCGATGATCTTCATGCAGTCCACGCGGCGCAGGCCCAGGTCGAGCAGCGGGTAGGCGATGTGTTCGTGGGGTTCGCTGCGGCGCCGGTTGGCGCGTTGGATCTCGTCGAGGGAGATGCCGATGCCGACGAATGCCGGCTTGTTGGGGGTGGCGCCCCAGCGGCGCAATTGCTTGCCGGTCACCTTGATCTTGAAGTCGGCGGTGCAACTACGGGTGCCTGGGGCTCCGTTGGACATGCGGATGGGGATGGGCAGGGAACGTGAGTCGGGCCGCATGAGGCGCCCGTAGAGCGTTTCGATCTCGCCGCTGCGTTTGCGGCGGTCGAGGATTCGCAGGTCCAGGCGGTGGCTCGCTGCGTAGCGGGCGGCGATGTGGCGTACGTACTGGAGGGTTCGGGGGTCTTCGGAGTCGTCGCCAGTGTTGGCGAACAGGAAGGTGGAGTAGGGGATTTCACGCTGTGCCGCGAGGACCAGCGCCGCGGTGCTCTGCACCCCTCCCCCGTAGCTGAACGCCTTCACGCCGCCTCCAGGGTGGGCTGGGTGTTGCGCTCGATGTCCTCGCCGGTGACGGCTTCGATGAGGGCGCTGACGATCAGTTCCGCGACCGAGGGAGTGACAGCGTTGCCGTACTGGCGCACTCGCTGGCGCTTGTTGCCGAGCACGATGTAGTCGTCGGCGAAGCCCATGCCCCGTGCGATCTCATGGGGTTCGAGCATGCGGAAGAGAACGTCGTCGATATCGATCGCTGGTGCGGCGAGGCCGTATCGATCCCGGGTGGTCAGCGTGCCGACCGGCTTGTCCGCGGTGCTGGCCTTGCTCTTGCCGTAGTACGGGACGAGCAGGTGCGGTGGCACGAAGCCGTGATGGTTGCCTTCGGCGCTGACCGTATGGAGCGGAGTGGTGGCTGCTGGCCGGGCTCGGCCCTTGTCGCCGCCACCCCGCATCGGGATGACGAAGGGGGGTAGCGCGATGCCCGTCTCGTTGCGTCCGGTCTGGGTACGGGCGGGCAGGTTCGCTGGTGCTGCGGTTTTCCCTGTGCGGCCCTCCAGGGGAACGAGCAGCGGGGGGAGCGCGAGTGCATCGTTCTCGCTGGTGGTGCGTGTCGGCATGGGCCGGTCCAGCGGGGTGGCCGTGTCTCGCCAGGTCCCGCCTGTGGGGACGAGCAAGGGCAGCCAGAAAGTGGCCATACCCGTCTTGATGCGGTCGATGGTCGCTTCTTCCAGGCCGTGGGGCCTGTCCTTGGTCTTGGGTCTGTCTCCGATCCGAATGCCGGGGATGGTGGCGTCGATCGCAGTGAGTGCGGGCAGGGTTTCGGGTTCGACGATGGTGCTCTGGCAGGCCGTGGAGGGGCAGCGGTAGACGTAGGACTGGCTGTAGCGGCCCATGTCCTTCGCGGGGTTCTTGAAGACCTGGACGGCGGAGACGATCCGGTCGCAGCCGGGGCAGTACGCCTCGGGGCGAAGCCACTTGTCCCAGTCGGGGTCGCGGCCGAGGGAAACGTGCCAGTACGCCAGGTAGAGGCGGTCGCGGGACTGCGGCGGAGTATGGGTGCGGGTGCGCTGGGCGTGCATCGAGTTGAAGGCGATCAACCGGGTGCGGTAGCCGAGGTTGTGGATGTCCCGCACGAGCCGGTTCCAGTCGCGGCCCTTGCGTGCTTCGATAACGTTCTCGATGACTCCGAAGAGGACGGGCCGGCCGCGTCGAATGACGCCTTCGAGGTACTTGGGGACGTCCCACATCAGGGCGCGGGATCGCTCGCCTTCCTCGTTGACGGGCCGTTCCAGGCCGGGTAGTGCGATCTGGTTGGAGTCGTAGTCAACGGGTTCGCCCCGCGACTGGGTCCAGTACTTGCACTCGGGGGAGGCCCAGAAGCCGTGTGCGACGGGCCAGTTCTGCACGGGGAGCTTGCGGATGTCGCCGCGTTCGTGCCGGGTGTGGGGGAAGTTCGCGGCGTGGGAGTCGAGGGCGAGTTTCCAGTGATTTGCGGCCAAGGACACGCGGACGCCGGGTACGGCGTCGATGCCCTGGGAGGAGCCTCCAGCACCGCAGAACCAGTCCATGACGGTGTATTCGCCGCCGGGTCCGGACGAAGCGATGCGGGTGAGCTGGGCGCGCAGGAACGCATCGGCCTGCTTCTGGCTGGGGCGGCCCCAGTGGTAGCGGCCGTCGCTGTGGAGGAACGCTTCTGAGACGGGCCCGTGGCCGAGGGGCAGAACGCAGGACTCGGTGGGTTGGGCGCCTTGCGTGCCTTCGAACTGGTCGCCGCAGAGCGGGGTCCTGAACAGCTGACCGGCGTCGTGTCGGGACGTCACGCCGCCTCCTCTGCCGAGCTGAAGAGGCGATCGACCGACTTGAACAGGGCGCGCCATCTCGCGTCCTGCACCACGTTGTTGCGGTGCCGGATGATCTCGGCGCGCTCTTCGAGGGCCTGAGCGAGGCCCATGTCCGGGCTGAGAGCGTCGCCACGTGCGATGACGACCTGGGCGCCGAGGTCCCACACGATGGCGTTGGTGGCCGCACAGGCGGCGGCGATCGGGTCGATGTCGATGCCGAACCACTTGTAGTCGTGCGGGTTGCGGCCGAGGTCGCGTAACCGCTGGGCGGCGGCGCGCAGCATGCCGCCCGATCCGACGCAAGGTTCGGCGATCCAGCCGCCGGGCGTGATCGAATCGGAGTCGATCATGACTTGGGCCATCAAGTCGCAGACCTCGGCCGGGGTGTGGAACTCACCGGTGCCTGATCTGGCGCTCTTGGAGCGGAGCTCCATGAGCACATAGCTGAGGACATCGGTCTGGGACCGTGCATCCGGGTCGTCCCACCCGGTGAGCGCGAATACCCCGGCATCAATCGCAGTGTGGGTGACGGCCCGCACCGCGAGCAGGGTCTGCCGGTCGTACGGCTCGTCCTCCAGCCAGCGGTGCAACGGCCGGGCCCGGTCAATGAGGTCAGGCCGCTGAGCCCACTGCACGCCCCAGATCTCGGAGTACAGCTTGGGCAGGTCTTCGAGGTCGAGGTTGAGGATCCACTGGGCCAGCCCGGCTCCGTCCGGTACGGGCTCCCGCAACAGGGTCAGCGCGGCCACGACACCGATGGGGATCTCGATGAGGCTGCCGCCGAAGTTCGAGTGCCAGGCGTGGGCGACGTTCTCGCCGAGGGTGCGGGCCGTCTGGTGGGGGTTGCGGGGGACCCGCGTCCACTCACTGCGCGGCTTGCGTGCCTTGCCCTTGGAGCGGGCCGGGCGCTGGGCCGTGGCTGGCTTGGGCGGTGCGGCGGCTCGTTCAGCGGCGCGCTCGGCGAGTTTGTTTTCGAGCTCGCCAAAGAGGTCGAACTGCTTCATCTCGTTCGCCCGCCACTCACTCTGAGGGGGCGGTGTCGACGGGGGCGCCGGGCGGCGGCGGGACGGGGCCGCGCTCCAGGACCTCGTGGGCCCGGTTGATGATCTTGTGCTCTTCCTCCGTGCGCTCTTCGCAGAACTTGATCTGCTGCGACCAGCGCCAGGCCCGGAATTCGGCGTCTTTCTTGATGCCCTCAGCGTGGCGGTGGATGAACGCCTGGCGGAGGTCTTCGAACCACGGCTGGTCAACCCAGTGGCCGACCAGCACGTTGACCAGGTCGACGGTGAGGAGGACCACCCGTGCGGGCGCGGGGTACTTCTTCTTGCCGATGGTCTGGGGGTGGAAGTAGATGTCGCGTGCGGTGGCTTCGGCTCGGTTGGTGTCGTGGTAGCCGACGATCGGGGTGCCCGCGATGATCGGGGTGTCCTGCCTCAGCTCCCAGGTCGGCTCACCCCAACCGAAGGTGATGCGCAGGACGTCGACTCCGGCATCTTCGGGGCGCTCAAGGTGGGGGTAGACCCAGGTGAGGACGAACGTGCCGATGTCCGGGACCCGGTAGGCAACGCTTCCCATGGTGAAGTCCGCGGTGATGTCGACGTCCAGGTCACCGCGGCGGGTGGGGATGGAATGCATGATCTCTTTCCTGCGTGAAGGCATGGTTGAGAGCCCGGGGGCCGGCCGCTCGCACTGGCGCGGCCCCCGGGATGGGTGGTGCTTGCGGAGTGGTGCTAGCTGTGCTCGGCCAGCCAGCCGGTGGCCCAACTGGCGACGGCTTCGGCCAGGGGCTCCACCGACAGATCGCCGGGGGGCTCGCCCTCGGGCGTCGTCGTGTCGTACAGGACCGTGGAGTGGCCGTGCGCGTCGTCGTAGTACGTGGCGCTCCAGCCGCCCAGCGCGGTGCGGTCCTCGTCCAGCGGAAGGGCGCGGCGGCCCTGGATGCTGATCCAGTGGTCGTCGGCCAGGGCGACGAGGATGGTTAGCTGGCTGCCGTGGTGGTCGACGTCGACGTTGCACACGTGCTGTTCGAGCGCAGCGGTGACGTCGGCGTACAGGGCGCGGGCCTGGTCCCGGTCTCGGGCGCGGGCCGTGAGCCAGTTGGTGGCCCAGCTGCCGACGGCTTCGGCCAGGGGCTCCACCGACAGGTCGCCGGGAGGCTCGTCCTCGGGCGTCGTTGTGTCGTACAGGAGCTCCGTCTGGCCGTTCTCGGCGTTGATGTACGTGGCGGCCCAGCCGCCGAGCACGGTGCGGTCCTCGTCCCACGGCAGGGAGGAGCGGCCTGCGATGCTGATGCGGTGCTCGTCGGCCAGGACGACCGCGATGGTCAGCTCGTTGCCGACGTTGTCGATCTCCACGTTCGGCACGTGCTGCTCCAGGGCGGTGATGACGTCGGCGTACAGGCGGCGTGCTCGGGCCGTCTCGGCTTCCCGCTGGGCTGCGCGCAGCTTGAGGCGCGCTTCCGAGTGGCTCATGCGTGGTCCCCCGGTGTGGTGTCGGCCTGGTGGCTGCCGCAGATCACGCCGAGCGGCTCTCCGTCCCGGGGCAGGTCGAGCGTGACGTCCACGGGTTGCGTGCAGAGCAGGCAGGGCCGTTCGAACAGGCGCGGCATGTGGTGGGCTTTGATGGGCAGGTTGGGCGGAAGGTCAAGGCGTGTGTCGACGCCGGCCAGGGTGAGCCGGACCAGGGACAGCTGCGGGGAGATCGGCAGTGGGTTGGTGTGGTCGATGGTCAGCGGGGTCGTGGGTCCGTCGCGGAAGGTGAACACGTCGCCGGGGCGGAGTTCGTGAACGAACACGGCTCGGGTGAAGGGCAGAGCGATGACGATCGGGATGTTGTTCATGTCTCTTTCCTGTGTGAAGGGGGTTGGGGGCCTCTGCGCTGCCGTCTCGCACGCGGCACCGGAGGCACGGTTGGAGTGGATGGGTCAGGGGCTGGTGGGCACGTCCGGTGTCGTGCGGTTGAGCTCGACAGCGATGTGGCCGGGTACGCGGCCGAGGTTGGCGGTGTGGATCCCGATGGGGTCCGGGCCGCCGAAGTCGACGACGACCATTCCGTTGCCGTCCGGGTCGAGGGCTCTGACGACTCCGTAGGCGGATCGCTCGGGGTGGGTGACCCAGTCGCCGACCCGCAGGGGTTGCAGGTGGCCCGTGCACGGTCCCGGCTCGCGGAGGGAGAAGTGGGCGGCCGAAGGAGCCCAGCAGTAGTTCCCCTCCCCTACGGTTTCCTCGCATCCGCGGGAGACGTGCTCGTATCCATCGACGCGGAGCAGGACGGTGGAGAAGCCGGGGTCCTTGGAGTGGAGGGCGGCGAACGAGGTGACGCCTTCGGGGCCGCGGTCGTTGTGGCCGAGGAACTCGATCTCCAGGCCGATGGTCGCGGGCCAGGTTTTGAGGGCTGTGGTGGCCAGGAGCTGGGCGTGCCGTACGGGCACGGTGGACATGGTGAACTCCTTTGCGGGCGGGCGCAGTTAGGCCGCGGGCAGGGTCAGGACCGTCAGGGAGCGGCCGTGGCTCTTGAACCCGTCATGGAGCGGCGCGCCGGGCACGTAGCGCAGTTGCCGGGCGAGCCTGCCGATGGCTTTCACGGTGGGCACGTTGAACAGCGTGGACACCGGGTGGTCGTGGCGGGCGGCGGCCACAACCTTGTAGCCGTCCTCGGCGCCTGACAGAACCTCGACCAGGTGCGGCTCCTCGTAGCCGTAGTCCAGGACCAGCGCGCTGGCGTTGCCGTAGTCGGCGCGCACGAATTCGGCGATGGCCGGAGCCCTGTTGTCAGGGGGCAGGTCCAAGGTGAACAGCGCGCCGGGCTCGAAGTCGGGGCGCACGGACATCCAGGCGACGGATTGCAGCGGGGCAAGGCACTCCCGCAGATCTTCCTCGGCCTCGTCCAGGTCGAAGGTCGGGTGGGCGTCGCTCGCGAAGTCAGTGCGGCTCTGCAAGCAGGTGATCTCGCCGTCGGCACGGCCCCAGATTCCGTGCAAGATCGCGGACCTGTCGGGGAAGTGCTGGAACTTGAGGTGGGTGGCCGTGGGGAAGGCGGCCAGGATGGACGCGGTGAGGTCATCGAGGACGGCGATGGAGAAGGTCTGTTCGGCGATCTCGAACGCCCTGTAGGCGTCGTTGCGTCGGCGGCGGGCCTGCCGCTGCCGCTGGGTGGGCTTCTGGGTCATGGCTGGTGCAGTCCTTTCCAGTGCCGGCGTCGCTGGGTGGTCGCGGCGCCGGACCGTCGGTTGAGGGGTGTCAGGAGGTGAAGGTCGTGCAGGCGATCACGCGGTCAGCAGGCGTGTGTTCGCGTTCCCACTGGTTGCATCCGGTGCAGCGGGGAAGCCCGGGGTCCTGCGCCGGGGTGGCGGTGAAGATTCCCGGCGTGAGGTCGTACGCGAAGGTGATCGCCCCGGTGCCCGAGCGGATGCAGGCCGTCCCGCGGTCGCGGACGACGAGGCCACCGAGCACAGCGCCGATGAACCGGTTGCTGCGGACTTCGCTGACGAAGCCAGCCAGTCGGATCGGGCCGTGGAAGTCCAAGCGGTAGGCGGGGTGCGTGATGTCGCCCGATCTCTCGACAGGGCGGGCTCGCGTGGTGCACAGCGGCTCCACGATGTCGAGGAACTGGTCGAGGATGCCCTGAAGTTGGGGGGCGTGCGCGCGCAGGCAGGAGTTCAGGACGAGGCCCTGCACCAACTGCGTGGAGTGCCCGTCGATCCATGCGGACAGGCTCATGGGCTGGTGGTCTTCGCGCTCGTGGGCCCGGCGGTCCACCTGGGAGGCGCAGAGGAGAGCGGCGGCGGCCACGTCGACCTGTGCGGGATGGACGCCGTGGTGTTCCGCTGCCTGGTAGAGCTCGCTGATGCGGGTTTCGATGGTGTTCACTGTTTCTTCCTCGCGGGGAAGGGCCGGGCCCCGGCGACGGCCGGGGCCGGACCGTGCGGACGGGGGTTAGGGCAAGAAGGAGCCGCAGGACGTGCCGTTGCTGGCCTGGGTGTGCTCGCGCTCCCACTGGCCGCACCGAGTGCAGTGCGGGAGCTCGGGGTCCTCGGCGGGGGTGGCGATGTAGATGCCGGGCAGCGCGCGGTAGCTGAAGTGGACGATGCCGGTGGCGGGCTCGACGCTGGCCGCTCCCTGGTGGCCCGCCACGACGTGGGCCAGGACGGTGCCGACGAGCTGGCGGGACTGGACGGGCCGGGGTAGGTCGTTGAGCTTGGCGGGGCCCTCGTAGTCGAAGAGGTATGCGGGATGGGTGAGGTCTTCCGGGCTGGTGAGGGGCCAGGCGTCGTGCTGCGGGGCGCGGTGGTCGGTGCGGGCGGGTCCGACGCGGTTGAGGAAGGTGACGTAGCGGCGCAGCAGCGGGCTGAGGGGTCCGGCCTGCACGCGTTCGGCGGCGTCGATGGAGTACTCCATGAGGGCCATGGGGTGACTCTCGACCCACTGCAAGATGCTGGATGCCTGCCGGTTGTGCCGGTCGATGCGGATGGCGTGGGCCAGGAGGGCGGCGGCGGCGTCCACGCGCTCGCGGGGAATGTCGCGTTCGGCGGCGGCGGCGTACAGGTCGCCGGCGAGGGTGTCGGTGTTGTGCACGGTCTCTCTCCTCGTGGTGTGGGACCGGCCCCGGCGGTGACGCCGGGGCCGGGGGGTGTCACGGGCTGACGGGGCGCGGCGCGAAGTACTCGATGGCTTGGCCGTGGAGGGTGTTGAGCCGGGCGGAGAGGCCCTTGCGGAGCCGCTGGCACACGGGCTGGACACCGTGCTGGTCGGTGACGGTTTCCAGGCACCAGTAGCGGTGGCCGTCGGTGAGGCTGAAGGCCCACAGTTCGTCTGCCTGCCCGGCGAGGTGCAGGACGCGCATGTAGCGGTCGGAGTCGTCGGGCACGCCGAGGGTGGAGGGCGCCTCGCGAAGGAGGGGCGCGCCCTTGATCTTGGCAGCCAGGACTATGCGGGCGATGTCGGTGTGGTTCATGGGTTTCTCGCACTCTGTTGTGAAGCCGAGCCAGCCCGTCAGCGGCCAGGCTTTGCATTGTCTAGACACATGTAGAGGTCACGAAAAAGCCCCCCGGCGCTCGGGGTCGACATGCCGGGCGAGGCGGATGAGGGTGTCGGCACCGAGGAGCCGGGCGAAGTAGGCGGAGTCGAGGGTCCACTCGGCGAGCTCGGCGTACACGGCGCCGAGGGCCTCGATCAGCGCCCGGGTGGCGTCGGTGGGCACATGCAGTTCCTCGCCGAGGGTGATGTCGCCATCGAGGTCCGGGTTCGCCTGGCGGGCGCCGTGCCGGACGAGCCGGACCAGGGCGTCAGCACCGAGGAGCTCTTCGGCAAAGTGATCGAAGTCGAGCGTCCAGTTGGCGTGGGCGGCGTAGGCCGTCCCGAGCAGTCCCGCGAGGGCGTGCGTCAGATAGTTGACTTCATCGAAGCGCTCGCTGGGGACGACCTGCTCGTCCGCCACCACGTTGTGGGTGACGTTCTCCAGGAAGGTGGGCTGAGGTAATGCGGCCATGCGGGCCTCCCGTAGTAAGGGGTGGGGTCTTGCGTTCTGATATAATTTTATCACTCTCCGTAACTGTCGTCAAGTGTTATTTATCAGGTGGGGCGGGGGGTGCCCCGTCACGAGGGCGCCGGACGATGCCCTCCCGAGCGGCGCGCCGGGCGGGCTCCAGCCGTCCTGCGGCTTCCAGATCGCGTACGAGCCGGGCCCGCACCGCGCCCTCCTCCAGCAGCCGGGCAGTGCTCGCCTTCGCCGGGTCAGGCCGCTGCGGAACCGGGGCGCTCGCCCTCCTGGCTCTGGTGTTGGTGCCGCACCCCCGGCAGTTGGCGGCCTTGCCTGCCGGGTGCGCCGAGCACCCTGGGCCGCTTCCCGGATCAGCCGGTTGCGACGACGGGGGTAGGGGGTCTTTCACCTGGTGGTTCTCTGACGGTTCCTGTCCGGCCAAATTGGCCGCTTGCTCTGCCGAATCTGGCCGCAGGTCAGATTGGCCAGCGGCCAGATCGGCCGCCTGCTTTGGGCGACGGTTTCCGTTCTTCACGCCGGTACGCGGCGCCGGGCCCGAGAGACGCGCTGCACGGCTCGGCGCCACCACGGCCGGAGTCGCCTCGGTGTCGGGGTCCCTGATGAAGTAGCGGTTGCTCGTGCGCCGCCCGTCAGCGAACCGCGGTTCGCTGACGATGTAGCCCTTCCCCTCCAGCCAGTCCAGATGCCGGCGGACGGTGCGCTCGCCCATCGATGTCCAGGAAGCGAGGGTCTTCTGGCCGGGGAAGCAACTCCACTGGTCATCTGCGTAGTTGCACAGCGCGATGAGCACGAACTTCGCCCCGCTGTTGGGCACCTGCTTCTTCGCTGCCCAGGAAATGGCCTCGATGCTCACGCTGCACCCGCTTCTTTCCACCGTTCGCGCCAGCGCGCAACGGTGCGCGGCTTCACAGCGAGCCGTTCGGCTATCGCCGCCGCGCTCTCCCCATGGGCGTCCAGGACACGCGCTGCGAGATCCTGCTCCTCATCTCCCAGGCACGGCCGGGGCTGGTCGCCGTTGAGGGCACGCTCGACTGCGAGGAAGTCGATGTCGGCCGTGCTGGTGTGCCTCGTGCCGATGTAGGCGAACACGCGCGTCCGTGTCCCCTGTACTCCCGTCGGCT
This sequence comes from Streptomyces sp. NPDC031265, assembly GCF_055570295.1. Classification (NCBI taxonomy): domain Bacteria; kingdom Bacillati; phylum Actinomycetota; class Actinomycetes; order Kitasatosporales; family Streptomycetaceae; genus Streptomyces; species Streptomyces sp. NPDC031265. The sequence continues at coordinate 174,132 of NZ_JBVIHM010000012.1, read as the reverse complement.
CCCAAGAGACCGCCATCCAGTCCGCAGGAGATGCCGGGTTCACCGGCGCTCCCCCGCGTCCTCGCCGCCCAGAACCCCCAGTGCGGCCTCCGCGTCTCCGATACGGAGGAGCCGTTCCGCCTCGGCGGCCGTCTGCTCCAGTGTGACCGCGGTGCGGCGCGCCAGGTCGCGTTGGGCGTCGGCTAGGGCGATGCGGTGGAGCAGAGTAACCACCCTGTCCTCCAGAAGCTGACGAACGGGGTGCAGAACGTCCAGGGACTCGACTGCGATCGAGTTGATGAAGTTCGGGTGCTCCTGGGGCCACAGGTGGGCGAGACGCTCGACCAGGCGCCGCCGCAGGTACTGCGGGGTGGGCGGGAGGTTCTCGGGCACGTCGAGATGGGCGGGCCGTTCCAGGATGCCGACCAGGAGGGCGGCCAGGGCCTCCGCACGCAACTCGAACTCGCTGTAGTAGGCCAGGGCGCGAATCGCCTCGGCGTTGCGGTGGTGAGCTGTGTAGGGCCGTCCGGCCAGTTGCTCGGCTGCCGTGCGGTGGTGCTGCTGGCGTTCCGGGTCGAGGTCGCTGAGCGGCTGGCCGTCATAGGCGCGGGCGAGATCGTCCGCGACGTGCTCGACGGCGAGGTGGCTGCTCACAGTGTTCCTCCAGAAGGAGATGTGGAGTCCCGCAGGGCGTGCGGGTGCGCCGAACACCGGGGCTCGCTGGCCTGCGAGCCCCGGTGCGGGAAGGGCTGGGTCAGGAGTCGTCGGAGGTGACGCGCGATACCGAGATCGAACGGCTGGTGCACCCGCCCGGCAGGAGGGGAACGTCGATGCGGAGGTTTTGGAGGATCTTGGCCATGGCCTCGGGGTCCGGCTGGGCAGGTCTCGGGTTCCCTCCGGACCAGCCGAGCTGGAAGCCGCCGTAGATGCCTGCCTGTGCCGCATCGAGGATCTTGCGCGACTTGGCCATCGTCTTCTTGGCCGGTGACGCGATGTCGGCCGCGTCCGCGTAGTCCTGCAGCGCCTGGACGAGGCTGTCGTGGTCCTCCGCGAGGATCGTCTGCGCGGCCCGCCCCTCGGGCAGGGAATCAAGCTGCCAGCAGGCTGTTCGCCAGTCGCAGTTGTGGCAGATGCTGCTCAGCTTGGGGCCGTCGAGGTCGCGCGGCAGGTGCTCGGGGTCGCTGCTGTTGAACACCTCGTCCGCCCAGGCCAAAGCGTCTTTCGTGATGGCGTCGTCGTACGCCTGCTGGTGGATGAACTCGTCGCCGAAGTCTCTCCCGATGTAGCGCAGCCGCACTACGTCCACCGGCAGCGGCTGGGCGACGGGAAGGTAGGGGTGCTCAACGAGGCGGCCTGTCCTCAGCAAGTGGGCGTACAGGTGCACTTGGAACAGCTCGTGCTCACGTGGCCCGGTTCGCTCGATGGACTTCAGGGCGTACACGGCCTTGGTCTTGACGTCCTCGACCACGCCGTACGGAGTGGTGTAGCCGCTCTTCGGCTTCGGCGCCTGGAGAGTCGCGGCAAGGTCGGCGGGCGGCCAGTAGGCGTCGACGTGCCCGAGGATCTGCTCGCCGCGCACCTCGATCTCGGTGAAGGCTCCGTGGTGCTCTGCCAGGACCCGCAGGATGGGCTCGTGGGCCCAGGTGCCCAGGATCGCGGCGTGCTTGTTGTCTTCGAGGTCGGTCGGCCAGGTGCCGTGGAGCTCGTACCCGGCACGCCGTCGGCACAGTCCGATGGCGGACGGGCCGAGGAGGGACTGGCGGGAGCGGGGCCGACCTCGGTCTTCTTGATGTGCGGCCTTCCACAGATCCGGGACGGCCACGCCCCTCGCGGGGTTTTCGGTGGTGGTCATGTTCCTTCTCGCACTCTGTTGAGTGGGCGCCGGATGCGGCGCCCGGTCCGCTAGCTGGCGGGCGTGGCCGACGGCGTCTTCGGGGTGCGCTTGCGCGCCGGGGTCTTCTTCGCTTCCGGCTCGGCGTCCGGGGCCTTCGCGGTGGAAGTGGCCTTGCGGGCCGCCGCCTTCACCGGGGGCTTCGTCGCGGTGGCCTTGCGGGGAGCACGCTTCGCGGGTGCTGCGGGCGCCTGCTCTTTCTCCTTGTCAGGCTGCGTTTGGGCGGGCTCCCGGATGGTGTCCACCAGCTGCTTGAGCTGCTCGACCGAGGCGTCCTGGAAGGCGGTCTTGAACTTGCTGAAGCAGAGCTCATTGATGGCGGTGAAGGCGAGGCCGCCGTCCTTGGCTGCGGCCTGTACGGCGGAGCGCGCTTCGGCCAGCTCGTCGACGGGCTGCTGTTCCCGCACCGAACCCGCCCCGTCCTCCGCGTCGGCGGATTCCGGCGCCGCGGTAGCCCCGGCTTTGAGCTGGGCGACCTTGACTTGCACCTCGTCGTGGGCGGCGTCGGCGTCGGCGGCGTGCATCTCCTCGTCCACGTAGATCCCGGAGAGGTCCTGCGGGCACGCCATGCGCAGCGCGTGAGCCTCGGCGACCTTGCGGATCTGGTTGGCGGACATCCTCCTCCAAGTCGGGTCGAGGCCCCGTTCCTCAAGCTCGTAGTCCCAGACCATCGGGGCGAACTCGTTCCAATGGACGACCGCTGGGAACCGCGACTCGCCCCGCCACACGGTGACCCGGCAGGCCGCCGGCGGCTCCTCGCGCAGCCAGACGCCGTGCTCGTTGCCCTCCTTGTCGAACCAGACGGTGTCCTCGTAGCTGAGGTCCTCCTTCGCCCGGTCCACGGCGCGGCGCGCGATGAGGCGGTAGCCGTTGATGCCCGTCTGCACGGTCCACCGCTTATCGCCCGCAGACCCGCGCTGGATCATGTAGATCTGGTTCGCGAAAGGGTCCAGCCCGCTCGCCCGGCAGCAGTGGAAGAAGACCTGGATCTGTGCGGCCGAAGTGCCGTACAGATCCGGGTGCAGCTCGCGGAGCGCCCTGAGCTGGGTGTCGTCAAACGTCGCCTGGTCCTCGCGCATCGCGAGTCCAGTGACGACCGGTTCTGCCATGTCTCTCTCCAAGCTCGAATCGGTTCACGCCCTGACAGACGTCTGTCTCCACACATGTGGAATCCGTGAAGATCTGCATTAAATCTATTTCACGACAACTTGACCGTCAAGTGTTTTTTATCATTCGGCGGGGTCGATCGACTTCAGACGCCGCACCTCGAAGACCTCGCCCCACTCCGGGTGACGCTCACACAGCAGGCGCGCATAGCGACTCGTGAACGAGTTGTTGAGCCGGAAGGGGCGACCATTCGTCTGGCCCCCTACCTGCCAGCGGAGTCGCTCAAACAGGGCCTTCATCCCCACCCGTTCACCGCCCGCATCGATCCACTCGGCCGCAAGCTCTTCGAGCGCCTCGCACACCCAGGGATTCTCCTCATGGAAGGCGCCGAACAGCACGTCCAGCGCCGCCCGCCCACCCTGCGCCCCGCCCTCCACCCCGAAGGGGAGTTCCGGTTGTCGATACACACGCCACCCCCATGGACAGTGCATTGCCTAAACATATGTCGAAGACACACCCTAAGCGCAATCCACGCGACGCGGGAGGCGGGGGTACCGGAAAACCGGGGATGAAAGACACGAAAGCCATCACCCCCGGCGCCACAGCGGACTACCGCTTGCGTCCCGCAGTCGGGCGCACCGTAACCGAGTGGCCCGCTTCCAGCACCTCGGTGACGAACGCCACCGCTTCCCTGACAGCGGCTTCCGTGTCCTTCGCAGAACCGCCAGGCGAGAACTTGCGGGCTGCGGGCAGCGGTTCGGGATCCTTGGCGACCGCCGCAGTCTCGTCCTTCTGGCGCCCGCGGGGCTGGATCGCTTGGCGCTCCCCCTGCTCGATCCTCTTCACGGCCTCCGCAAGCACAGGCCGCTCGCGGTCCTCCGCGTCCGTGAGGATCGTCTCCAGGAGCCACAGAGGCGACCCGGAAATCTTGGCGTCCTCCTCGGCCAGGCTCTTGCGCACCCGCCACTGATAGACGTCCATGTACTTCTTGCCGAAGATCCAGGGGATCTCCTTGAGGCCGACGACCGCGGGCAGGTCGTCGACACTATGGACGACGTAGCCGCCGGCGACCTTGGCCTTGTACGCCTTCAGCGCCTCCGGCTTCACCTCCCGCTCTCCGGGAACCGCGATCGCCATCACGGTCGGCAGCAGCCAGTAGGGGTTCCCAGAGATCACGACGTCGGAGTCCGACAGAACTCCCCTGGTCTTCCACAGCTGGCTGGTCTGGCGTCCGACGCCGTAGAGCGACGCGATCTCCTCATGTCCCAGCAGATAGGGGAACCGCTTGCTCTCCACCGTTGCCTCCACCCTGAGCGCGCCCATAAAACAGACTTGATGTGTCAAGTGTAGTTTAACGCGGCTGGTGAGGCCCACAACGGAATTGCCTGGTCCGGGCAGGTAGCCGGTCGGCCGGGAGGCGCCGACTTCCGCCCGCGCAACGCACGGGTGCCCTCTGACAGATGAGCTTGACTATTTACCAAGTGAGTTTGCCGCCCACTTCAGCGGGCGGGGCCATGGTCCACTGAACGGGTGACGGCCCTGACCGGCCTCGCCGTTCAACCTCTGATCACAAACTACCGTGCGGTCATGCCGCCCATCCCTGTGACTATCGAGCAGCCCGTACCCATAACTCCGCTCGTCACGGACTGGCTCACTGGTGTCTCCACGGCCGTCGCCGCCATCGGAACGGTCGGCGCGTTCATCGTCGCCCTGGTCCTCTGGCGACGGGATGCTGGCCTCCGCAAGCAGCAACAGGAACAGCAGCGGCGGAGTCAGGCTCGCAGGGTCCACGGCCATGCCACCAATGTCCGTGGGACGTACGGAGGGGCTCCCGTGATACTGGCTGCCTACATCATCAAGAACAGCAGCGACGAGCCAATCTACAACGTCCGCCTTCCCCGCAGTGGCGCCGTCTACCAACTCTGCCCGATGATCCCAGCCGGCGATGAGTACCGAGAATCGGCCGAGGCGGACCGAGATCGGCTTGGTCTGGCTGCCCGCGACGAGACCATTACTCTCCCTATCACTTTCACCTTCACCGACCAGGCCGGCATCGAGTGGACCCGTCATTCAGGCGGACAGCTCGAAGAAGTCAGGCCGTAGCCATGGAGCTGAGCCGCGCGAGGCAGCCACGTTCACGTGCGGCCACCAGCGGGGTACGGCCCACCGTCACCGTGGGCGGGCATCACGAAGCCGATGCGTCAGGCCCGCCCTTTCACAAGGCGGGCCTGTCTCGGTATGCTGATGTCCTCTTTCCAAGTGAAGCGGCGCCCCGGGATCTGACTCGCACTCTGCCCGGGGCGCTGTCTTTTGCTCAGCGGCTCACTGCCTGCCAGACCGCGAGCGCACAGCCGATGAGCGCAGAAAGAGCCGCGATCGCCGCCAACGGCCACCGGTTCTTCTCCAGTGCTGTGACGCGTTCGTCCAGTTCCTGAACGGCCCGGTCGATCTGGTCGGATCGCTGCACCAGGAGCGCCAACTGGCCGTCGATGCGGGCCAGCCCGACTTCGAGGCTGCGCTGTAGCTCAGCCAGCGCCAGGGCGACCTCTCCGTCGGGCATCGTGCTCCTTCTTCCTTCTACGGCTAGCTGACTATGGGGGACGCGGGATCACTCTTCGCCGGGAGCCACGACGCGGTCCCCGGGCGGCCGAGGAGGGTGCCGATCGCGCCCTTGATGACAGCCAGGCCCGCGGGGATCGCCGCGATACCCGCGGACTGGAGGGTGGACAGGTCGACGATGTCGGTGGTGCCGGCCGCCAGGAGCAGACCGAGGAACGCCTCGATGTAGGTGAGGGCTGCCCGCTCGGCGATGTCGACGAACAGCTTGGGGGTGCTGGTTGGGGTAGTCATGAGTTGGTGTGTCCTTCTGGGGTGTGTCCTTCTGGGGTCAGGTCTGGGGGACGCGGAGCTTGGCCCAGCTCGTGGGCCCGGGGATGCCGTCTGCGTCGCTGCCCGCATAGCCGAGGCGCCGCTGCCAGGCGGCGTAGGACTGCCGGTCGGCCTCGCTCCAGTCGGGACTGGGGCCGACCTGGTACCGGCTGCATCCCTCCTCGACCAGGCGGCGGCCCATCGCGGTGATGATCGGGCTGTGCTGGCCGTCGTGGAAGAAGTCGCTGCCGGGGAACGGCTGGGAGGAGGCCGGAGTACTCGGGTTCGGCTTCTGCCCGAGGCGGGAGGCGATCCGCGCCCGCATGTCGGGCATCGTGAAGCCCGCCGGATCGCTCTTCCAGTCCGACCACTCCAGGTGGCCGATCACGCTCTTCGCGGACCAGCCGTGTGCCCGGCAGATGGCTGCCGAGACGCGCTCGATGGCGTCGAGCTGAGCGGACGGCCACGGGTCTCGGCCATCGCCCAAGTTGATGCATTCGAAACCGTAGAAATGCCCATTGCCATCGACGGCGCCAGCACTGCCTTCGTGCTGGTGCGAGGCCGGAGGGCGGTCACCGTAGTCCTCGGCGATCACGGCTTCCAGGACGCGCGCGTCCCCGCCGCCAGCATGGTTCGCGCGGCCGTTGCCGACGAGGTGGACCACGCCGTTCTTGTCGATGACGCCATGGCAGAGAGGACCTGGGAGCGAGTCGTATCCGTCGTAGCAGAGCGACACCGACGAGTCGGTGCCGCTGCTCACGGTGTGGTGGATCACCACACCGTTCACGGGGCCCCACGCCCCGCGGTGGTTTCGGTTGTGCGAACGCCAGTTGCCGACCTCGACGACCCGGACACCCTCGGCTCGGAGCGCGGAGACAAGCTGGTCGGCGGACAGTGGCTGTGCCACGGAACTACGCTTTCTCCCCCGCGCCTCCGCACGTTTTGGCCGGTCAGGAGCCACCTGACGGTCCCTCGGAACTGCGGTTGCGGGCCCTGTTACTGCCTACGTGCGGGCGGAGGGTCGCCCAGCGCGCGGAGCCTAACTCATGCGGGACACAAGGGTCCTGCCCTGCTGCCTCTGTCCTCGAAGCCGGTTCCCCGGCCCCGGATCCCGTCCGCGAGTCAGTCCAGCGGGAAGCGCAGGTGAAGGTTCACGTATCCGTTGCCGCTGGCGAGTTGGCTGGAGGCGGCGGTGCTGATGTTGGAGAACGCGATGGCCCCGGTGGTAGGGCTGACATTGACACTGGTCCAGGCGCTGGATGTGCCGGTGGTACCCGTCGGCATGATCACCATTTCGAACTGCTGGATGTAGCCGTTGGTCGGAGCGGCACCTTCGGGCAGCGTCAGCAGGACCTCGCCGTTGGTCGGCGTGGTCCGCGCTGTTCGCTTGAGGATGCCGCGCAGCCCCACCGTGCGGTCCGGGTAGATCTTGTAGGCGACCCTGTCGTACGCGCCGCCCCACTGCGCCCAGTTGGTGCCGATCTCGGGTGTCTTCCAGCCCTGGTTGTAGCGGCTGATCCAGCCGTCGGTGTCCACGACGAACATGTTGTGGATGGACACCGGGGTCGGCTTGTCGTCCCAGCCACGGGCGCCGATGGAGGCGCCACTGGTGATCTCGATCCGTGCGTAGGTCGAGGAGCCGAACAGTGTGTACCCCGCGTCAAGGTCGATGGTGGTCGCGCTCATTTCGAGGCGCCCCTTGTCGGGCTCAGACCACATCGACAGCGAAGCGCCCGGGTAGATCCGGCCACCGCCGAACAGGCGCTGCTGCGGCCCGGTCAGTGGCGCCGGGGGGTCGGTGAGTTCAGCGGACTGGAGTCTTAGTTTGCTGGTGTTGCTCCTGGGGTCGTAGGCGGCGTACAGGCTGGCCGGGGTCACCTCGGTGGCGGAGCCGGACAGGAGGCGGACCTGGCCTGTGGTGGGCTGGGTGTCGGTGGCGGGAACCTGGGTGATCTCGACGCGGCTGCCCGTCTCGCCGGTGCGCAGGACGCCGCCGTCGATCGTGACACCTATGATGCGGACCGCTTTGAGGGTTTTGCCGTTGAGGGCGTCGACGTTGAGCATGTTGGCGGTGACCACGCCGGCGGTCAGCAGCCCGGACCGTAGGTTGTTCACGTCCATCTGGTCGACCGTGAGGCTGTTCGCCTTGATCTCCCGCGCGGTCAGGGTGCCCTCGTACACGTCGGTGTTGACCAGGCGGCGCGGTGTGGCCTGGACCGGGGTGCTGGGCGGGCCGGGGGTGCCGCTGGTGTTGACGGCGAGGAAGCAGACCCAGACCGGGTCGTAGGTGGTGGTGGGGACGGTGACGGTGGCGCCGGTCTGGGACTCGATGGTGGCGGCCGGGTTGCGCGGGTCGGGGGTGGCGGTCGGCGTGGGCAGGAGGTGGACCTGGATGCGGGCGAGGTCGCCGACCGCGGCGGTGGTTCCGGTCCAGGCGCCGTCCCAGGTGACGGCGAGCGCCGACAGTGACGGGGTGACGAGCGGCGCGGTCGGGGCGGGCGGGGGCGGGCCGTTGACGGGGACGGCCCCGGTGGTTCCGTCGGGCTGCTGGCCGATGATGGCGCGCAGCGAGCCGGTGTCGTCGTACACGGTGACCGCGCCGTCCTCGATGGAGGAGTGGGCCAGGCGGCTGGTGCGGCTGAGCTGGTCGAGGCGGCGTTGCAGGTCGGCGATGTCGTCGGCCAGGCGCTTCAGGTCATCGGGCATGGGTGGTGCTCCTCGGCGAGGAAGGGAGGGGTGGACGAGGGGGTTCAGGTGGCCGGGCCGTAGTTGAAGGAGTCGGCGCGGGCGAGGTCGACGCTGACGGTTTCGCCGTCGCTGCCGCCGGTGCGGACGGTCCAGCCGGTGATGCGGCACCAGCCGGACCAGTCGTCCCAGTCGTTGTGGACGGTGACGTGGACGTCGTCGCCGACCTGGAAGCTCCCGAGGGGGGCGGCGGGGTGGTCAGGGCGGATGCGGACCTGCTCGACGGTGCCGCGGGTCTGCCGCCGGATCCGCTCCGCCCGGGCCCGCACGGCCAGGACGTCGGTGCCCTTCACGTCGGGCAGGTCCAGGACCTGTTCCAGGCGCAGCCGCCCATCCCGCACGCTGTCGATGACCCGCTTCTTAGCGCGGCCCTCCCCCGCCCCGGTGGCGATGACAGTCTGGGCGTACTCGTCGGCGCTGCGCGTGATGGGCGGGGCGTCCATGATGTTGATGCCGGAGGCCAGGGAGATGTCGTCGCGGCGCGCGCCCAGACGCGGGTAGGCCAGGCGCAGGCGGCGGGCGATCGTGCCGTCCTGGTTCCAGGCTGTGTCGCAGGTGTAGTCCGGCGAATCATCGGCCTTCACCAGGTCGTCGGCCATGTTGCCGAGCACCGGGGTCTCCCACCAGTTGGAGTGCCACGGCTCGGCCGGCGTGCCAACCTTCGCGGTCGAGGTGGCCGCATCCACCCGGACGCCGAGGTCACCGTCGGCCACCGACTGGGCGTACTCCCAGATGTCCCGGATCATCCGGCAGGGGTCCGCGTTCACATACGGGCCGCGCCCGCCCAGCTCACCATCCAGGTCGTGCCGGTGCTGGAGGTAGGACGACCAGCTGGCCGCCTCCAGGGCGAGGCTGGGTCCCTGCGGGGTGGCCTGCCACAGGATGCCGCCCCAACGCAGGAAGTGGTCCCGCTCCACGTACAGGGCGGTCACGCCCTCGTCGAACACGTCGGGCCGGCTGCGGGCGAACCGCGGGCCTACCTTCGCGGTGAGCGAGCCGGGCCCGTTGAGCTGGGGGCCGAACTCCACATCGCTCAGCGGCAGATCGGCGGAGGTGATCTCCCCGGTGAGCAGGTGCTGGGCGAAGTAGCGGTAGCCCGGCATCAGAAGGTGCCCTCGACGAACTCGATGTCGACGATCACGTTCGTGGAGGCGTTGATGTCCATGTTCCAGGGCTCCGCACGCAGCCGGTAGAACTGGAGGCCCAGCTCCTGGGTGGTGCCGCGCATCGACGGCTCGATGTTGAGGGAGTCGGCGATGATGATGTTCTCCCGCGAGTCCGCCGTCATCGCGTCGGCGTCCTGAACGATGGTGTTGCCGAGCTGGTTGCCGAGCCGCTGCCTCCACAGCCCGTAGCAGTCCTTGTTACTGATCCTGACGTTCAACGTCGTGACTAGGTTGGCGCTGACCGCCCACGTAGGGATGTCGACCAACGTCACCCCGCTCTGGGGGAAGTTGAACCAGGTCTCCTTCTGCGCGGGCAGCTGCTCATACGGGTAGCCGCGGTTGACCGCGAGGCGACGTTCGCGGCGCGGGTTGGCCAGCTGTCGCAGATCTCTGATCATCCCGGCGGTCACCGTGCCGGTGTTGGCGGGCAGGGTCACCGCCGCCAGCGCGATCGCCGTGTACCCGTCCGGCGGCGACGGCCGCATAACTGGCCCGATCAGTGGGATCACGTCGAAGAACGCGATCGGGTCCGTCGCGGGGTTGCGGTTGCCCTCGTACTGCGGGTCCTGGATCCGCAGCACGATCAGGTCCCGGCGCGGGCTCGCGCCTGTGGGCGCGATCGGCACGGTCTCGGTGCCGATGTTGTAGACCGTGTAGTGGCCCTGCCCGTAGGCGGCACGTCCCTCGATGATCGCGGAGCCGTCCCCGACCTGGACCCCTCCGGCCGGGACGGTCAGCGGGCTCACCTTCAGGTCCCCGCCCTGGGTGATGCCCTGCCCGCCCCGCGCCAGGTCCCGGATCATCATCCGGAACGACTGGGCCGAGTGAGCGGCACCGTTGGTGAGCAGGGGGGCCGAGGTCAGGGTCATTGGGAAACTCCTCGCGACAGAGACGTCCAGGCAGGCCGCCAGGTGACGGTCAGCAGGGCGGTGTTGGTGGGGTCGGTGGCCTGCCAGCGGATCTCGCTGCGTCCCGGCGTCAGCACGAAGGTGTCCAGCCGCCCAGCGGTGAGCGGCACATGGCCGCCGCCCCGGCGCAGCACGGAGCGCCAGGTGGGCCGGGTGTCGATCTCGACCCAGTCGCCTGCCTCGACCACCGTGTTCAGCCGCAGCCGGTGGCCGCTCTCGACGTGCACAACCGTGGGGTTGGCGCACGGGCCGTTGATCCGCAGCACGGGCCAGGTCGGGGCCGTGCCATCCACGGTGATCCACCCGGGCCGGGCCGTCTCGCCGGGCACCGGGGTCACCACGATCGGCGCCACCACCGGCGCCGTAAAACCGCCGCCGCGGATCAGGCCGAGCGGCAGCTCCAACTGCTCGGTGCGGTCGGCGTAGAACAGCGGACCGGCGGCCAGGAACTCGATGTCCAGCGGCACCCAGCCGTGCACCAGGCGCTCCACGTCCGGCTCCATCTTGCGGAGCCGACCGAACACGACCCGGGTGTCACGGCCGGGCAGTTTGAGGCGCAGCGCGGTGGTCGCGCCGCCGGTCAGGCGGACGGCTGGGTCATCGTGCAGGCGCTCCAGCTCCGCGAGCACGTCGAGAGCCGCGGCCGCGTCACCCGGCGTCTTGATCGCCGCGTCGATACGGATGGTGCGGCCGCCGAGGTAGTCGGCACCGAGCCACAGCCCGTCGTCGTGCGGCGGGTCGACGTCAGCGGTACGCACCGGGGCACGCCCCAGGCCCTCCACAGTGGCGACCGGCACCGGCGTTCCGGCACCGATGACCAGGCCACCAAGGTCGAATTGGAAGTCCGTGAGCAGCCCGGTCATCGGCGTACACCGCCCCTTTGGGCACGGCGCACCTGGTAGCCGATCGCGGCGGCGATCTGCTGCTCGGTGGCACCGGGCCGGTCGATCTGGATGGTCTGGGTGCCGATCAGCGGGGCAGCCTGCTGGATGACGACGACCTGGACGCGGCCAGCGTTGGCGTCCTGGACACCGGTCATGAGGGCATAGCCGAACCGGCCCGCGACGTCGCTGAGCACGGCTGTTGCGCGCTGGCGTTTGCTGACGGCGAGCGGGACGTACGCTTCACCTTGCGTGGAGGGCTCGGCGAAGCGGATCAAGCCGCCGGAGGTGGCGTAGATCCCCTCCCGGATGCCGCCGTCCGCGTAGGAGAGTCCCTGTCGGGCGCGGGTCAGGTCGGCCAGGAACTTGGTACCGCGGCTGCCCAGAGCAGCAGGCACCTGACGCCCGGCCTTGGCGACGACCCGGATGATCTCGTCTTCACCGAGGCCGGTGGCGTCGGCGACTTGGTGGATGCCGATCTTGTCGGACGTGATCGCCGCGATGATCTGGATGACCTCGCCGGTCTCATCGGACGTGAGCTGGGCTGCCGAGGTCTTGGCCTGCTCGTTGGCTCGGCTGGCCTTGCCCTTGTCGGCTACGGCCTGGGCCGCCAGGTCGCGTGCGGCCTGGTCATTCTGGGCATTGAGCTGCGCGGCAAGCTCGCTGTAGCCCATGCCGGCGAGCTTCACCAGGTTCTTCTGGAAGTCGGCGTTCTCGTCGTTCGCTACGCCGAGCTCGCGGGTGAAGTCGGTCAGCGACGCCTTGGCCGCTTCCGCGAGGCCGCGCAGCTCTCCCGCCATCTGCTTGACGTACTTCGAGCTACCCGTGGCCATCTTGTGGACCAGGTCGACGCCGTCCTCGCCCATCGCCTCCAACGCCTTGGCGACGTCCGTACCGGCCCGCGAGGCGATGGTGGCCAGCTCTTTGCGCCACCGGTCCGCCACGTTCGCACTGTCGCGGAGTTTCTTCGTGAAGATACCCAGGTCGAACTTGCCGTCCTTGTTCTGTGAGCTGGTCACGAGCGACGACAGGGTGAAGAGCGAGGCGGGGGTGTAGCTGAAGGAGCTCACGCCGCCGTTGGCGAACCAGCGGATACCACCTGGGTCACCGCCGAGACGGCGGACGGTCTCCTCTGTGATCCGCCGTGACCTCGGCCACTTTGACCGGGCGTGGGGGATGTAGCTCTCGCCTTCTGTCTCCGGCTCCGCCCACATGCGGATATCGCCGCCTCGGGCGATCTGAGCCCTGTGGTCCTCACGCATCCCGCCCCCGGCGAACGCGAGGACGCGGCCCGCCGACGGGTACAGGTTGCCGTCAGCATTCGTATAGATGTTCTTGGGCGGGGGCGGGCCGACGTTGACGTACGGGCTGTAGGAGTAGCTGACCCCGATGGTGACCGTCTTGCCGTGGACCTGGTCGATGGCGCCCTGGATCGCGGCTGCGGCCGAGGTCGGTGTGCCGGTCGGCAGGGTGATCTCGACGTTCTTGCTGCCGGGGATCGCGCTGATCGTGAAGCCGAGGTTCAGCAGCTCGGTTCGGGCCGTCTCCGTGGGGGCGTACACGGTGACGGTCTTGGCGCCGGGGGTCGCGTAGATCGCGCCTTGTACTGTCTGGAGACTGGCGATCGTGGCAGCGACGTCCGCGGTGAACTTCACGTTCTTGCCGTTGGGGACGGTCCCGAGCTGGTCCAGGAGGACCTTGAGGGAGCTGCGGGCGCCCTCGGACGGTGCGGTGATCTTGATTTCGCGGGTGCCCGGGATCGTCTCCACGCTGAAGCCCAGGGACCGGAGGTCCTTCTGGGCCTGTTCGGTGAGGCTGTCGACCTTGATGGTCTTCTGTGTCTTGAGTCGGTCGAACTCCGCGTCCACGGCTAGGAGGTTGGCCAGCGTGGAGTCCATGCCCTTGGTCTCCAGCAGGAGGCTCACCTTGGAGGGCAGCAGCCCGAGGCTGTCGGCGACGCCATGGGCTTCCTGCCGGGTTAGCCCGTAGCCCCGCGCGGCGTCGATGGCCGCGTCGCGGGCTTTCTGCATCTGCTCGCGGGCGGCGGCCAGGGACTCGGGGAGTTCCTTGCCGTTTTGCTGGGCGAGGGCGTAGGCCGAGACGGAGGCGTCTGCGGCGGCGTCGCTGAGCGCGGTGAGCTGGGTGTAGAGCTGCTGACCGTTTCGGGTCGTGGTGTTCAGCGTGCCGGTGTTGCTGAGCAGCGCCTTCCCAAAGCCGTCGGCCTCGTTGATGCCGCTCTTCAGGGCGCTGTTGACGTCGAGGATCGCGGCGTTGACGCGGGCTTCGGCGGCCTGGAGGGAGATGCTGCCGCCGGACAGCAAGTCGAGGGCGCTCTTCAGCGCTCGGGTGCGGGTGTCGGCGTCGGCGGTCTTGTCGGCCAGCGCGCCGACAGCGGTCTTGAGCCGGTCGTAGGCGGTGGTGCCCGCGCCGGAGGACTCCTCGGCGGCGGCCAGTTCCTTGGCCCGTTCCACCGATTCAGACATCTCGCCCTTGACCTTGCCGAGGGCCGCCGAGGCGTCGGCAGCACGGCGTCCGAGCACGTCGTAGCCCTGCCAGGTGTCGCCGAATTCGTTGGTCTGCCAGACGCCGTCGTGGGCGCGGGCGACGTCGTCGAGTTGTTTCTTGAGGGCGTCCAGGCTGGTGCCTTGGCCGAGGTAGGCGTCCGTGAGCTGCGACAGTGAGACGCCCGCGCCCTTCATGACGTCGACGAGCCGCTGTTTGCCGTTGGCGATCTTGGTGTCCATCAGGATCTGTGCGGCCTGTGCCCGCACGTTCGAGTCGACCAGACCCTTGGATTCGCGCAGCGCCTGGGTCAGGTTGGCGATGCGCTGCTCGTGCTCGGCGGCGCGTTCGGCGGCGCGCTGCTGGGAGGAGGCGAGCAGGCCGAGGCCCACGGTGATGCCCATCAGGGCGACGCCCCAGGGGCCGCCCATGACGCCCATCAGACCGCGCATCGCTCCCATGAGGCCGGTGCCGGCGGCTCGGGCGGCGCCGTTGACGGTGCTGGCGAACGTCGCGGTGGGGCCCTGGGCACTGCGGAACGCGGCGCCCATTTGGCCGACGATGGGGATACGGGTCTGGAGGACGGCATAGGCCGCGCTCATCCGGCTGACCGACTGGCCGGTGGCCGACGCGATGAGCTGGTGGGCGCGCATCTGCTGGCTGACGCTCTGCCACGCGCCGGTCAGGCGTCCGCCCACCGTGGAGGCGAGACCCGAGACCATCGGGCCGACCCTGCGGGTGAGGAGCATCGCGGCCACGGCGGTCTGAACCGGTCCGGGCAGGGCACCGAACAGCCTGACCAGGCTGCCGACGACCTGTCCGACCGGCACGAGCACGGACGACAGGCCGGCCACCGCCGATGTGGCGCCGTTGACGGCCAGGACCACGATGTCGAGGGTGTTCGCTGCTCCCCCGGACTCCTCGTCCAGGAATCCCATGGCCTTTGCGACCGGTTCGAGGCCGTCTCCGGCGTTCTCGATGACCGTGCCTAGGTCGTCCCAGGCGTTGATCAGCAGGTTGAGGGCGGAGGCCAGGCTGTCTTCACCGATGTCCTTGAGCGGGTCGAGGAAACGTTTCGCCTCAGCGCCGAGATCGCCGAGGCCCTGGCGGGTCTTCGCCTTGAGGTCCGGGCCGTACAGGGTGGCCAGGTCGCGTCCGTACTTCAGGGCAGCGGTGAGGTAGGGGGTCACTGCCGCGAGGCCGCGGGTGGTGAGGCGGGCGACGTACTCCAGCCCTGGGGCCATTCCTTCGTAGAGGGCGAGCCCGGTCTGCTTCGCCTGTGTTTTGAGCTGCGTCATCGCGCCGACGAGCCCCTTGCCGCGGGCGGCGGTGACGTCGGCGGCGACCCCTGTCTCGCGTACCGCGAGGGACAGGGCATCGAAGGACGTGACGCCCTGGTGGGCGATGGCCATCGCGGCGGGCATCGCTGGCTTGCCGAAGGCTTTCTTCACCCCGGCGGTGAAATCTTGCTGACTCAGGTTGTGCTGGGCCTTCGAGAGGCCGTCGATGACGTTGCGGATTCCGAGGAAGCGGCCTTCCGTGCTCCACGCTTCGATCCCGAGCATTTTCAGCCCGGTCGTGACGTCCTTGGTGGGTGCGGCGAGATTCGCGAGCATTCCGCGAAGGGCGGTTCCGGCCGTCGAGCCGATGATTCCGGCCTTGCCCATCATGCCGACGGCGCTGGCGGCATCTTCCATGCTGACGCCGAGGCCAGCGGCGACCGGCCCGGCGTAGCGCATCGCATAGTAGATGTCGAGAATTCCACCGGATGCGTTATTGGCGGTTGCTGCGAGGACGTCTGCGGCTCGGGCCGCCTGGTCGGCACCGAGACCGAATTGGTCCATGATGTCGCCGAGATATTTTGCGCTCTCTGCAGCGCCCACTCCAGCGGCGGAGGACAGGACAAGTGCCGCCCGCACAGCCGTAATTGATTGGTCGGTCCTAAAGCCCGCTCTTGCCAATTCCACCATCGCACCCGCCGCGTCGGCGGCGGTGACGGTGGGCAATTTGAGGTCGGCGCCGAGCTTGCTCGCCATCCAGGCGGCGCGCTGCATCTGGGCCGCGTTGGCTCCAGTCACCGCCTGGAACTGGCTCATCTCCCGCTGGTAGCGGTTGCCTTCTTCGATCACGCCAGCGGTGCCCATGAGGAGGGCTCCGCCAGACAGCATCCCGGCGAGGGCCATGCCGCGGGAACGGACGTTACCCAGGGTCCGCTCCAGGCCGCGCATGGAGCGGTCGCCGTCGTCGCCCGCGCGGGTCAGATGGGTGCGGGCGGTGGCGGCGTTGCGGCCCAGGCTGTTGAGGTGCGTGGAGGCGGTGGAGGCCCGGCCGCCCAGGGTGCTGACCTGCCAGGCCGCGCGGGCAACTGCCGCGTCGAGCGCGGCGATCCGACGCTCGGCTGCGGCAGTCCGCGTGGCGAAGGAGCGGGCAGCGTCCGATGCCGAACGCAGCCCGCTGATCAGGCTGGTGACCTCCGCGCGCAGCTGGACGGTGAGGCTGTAGCCGCTCACTCGGCACCGCCGACATGGCGGTGCAGCTGAAGGTAGGTTTCGCGCGGCAACAGCGCGATCTTCACGCCATAGCTGGCGGCCCCTTCCGGAATCTGGTCCCGCTCGTGGGAGATCAGTTCGCAGCCGGGGCAGCGAATGGTGTCCGCGACGAACGCATACCGGTCGCCGCCGTGTTCGGGCTCCCAGTCCTGCGCGCGGGTACGGCAGTCGGGGCAGACGGTGCGCTGCCACTGCTGCCAGGCGATGGCCTTGTCCCGGTCAAGGTCGGTCCATTGCCCATCTCCGCCGAGGAAGGCGCTGTGCGGGATCCCCCACCGGTCGCACAGCTCCAGCTCGGCGCGCAGTCGCGGGTCAGCGCCTAGTCTTTTCCCAGGTCAATGCGGCCCTCTTGCTGCACCGACCAGGCGGTCTCCCACAGCAAGTTGGCGTCGGGAGCCGACCATGTCCGCAGGAGTTCCGCCGCATCGTCCTCGGTCATCCCGTCCAGGCACGACGCGGCGATGAGGGCGGCTGGGAAGGTGTCGGAGTTGAACGCCGCCACCCCCTCGGCGTTCTGCTCGTCAGTCGCCGGGTGGGCAGTGACCAGCTCCTCGAACAGGGGCCGCGGCAGCGCCTGGAAGTGCAGGAACAGCGAGGCGTCATCCAGCGCTGTCCGTGTGGCCGCCAGCTGCTCATCCAGTCCGGCGGCCCGGGCGGCGAGTTCCTTGCTGTCGGGGTTGGTATCCGCGAGGAGCCGGGCGCGGTCGGCGGCCCGGCGGGCCTCGTCATGTGCGGCCCGTAGGGCGTCGTCGTCGCAGATCCGCAGGGTGCGCCGGGGCAGGCTGCGGTTGCGGAGACGTTCCATCGTCGCCGCCCAGTGGGCGTCGGACCGGACCGCACTGGACGGCGGCTGGGGCTTCGGGGCCGTGGGGGTCGAGGGCGTCACCTCGCGCCTCCCGCAGCTGCCGGGACCGGCGCGTCGAGTGCGGGCGGCGACGAGATCGTGAAGGTGACCTTGAATTTGGCCGGTTCGTTTCCGGCGTTGTACTCCGCCGCTCGGCTGGCGACCTGGACGGGGAAGGCGTCCATGGACTTGGAACCGGGGGTGTCCCCCTTGCGCAGGAACACCACGTGGCCAAGCACCCCCTTGGGCAGGAGGGTTTCGATTACGTCGGACGTGCGGTCCTCGTAGAACGTGAGGCTGGAGTTGTCCGCCTTGTCGTTGCCGGGGATCGAGGAGGCGAACGTGGACGCCATGTCCGGTGTCTCGATGGCCTCGTTCGTCAGCGACCATCCGTCGACCTCGCTGATCGTCTCCGTCAGGTCGGTCGCGTTCGGCGCCGTGAGTTCGGTGCGTGTGGGGATGAGGCTCGCGTCGGCGATGGTCTTGAGCCAGTAGATCTTGGTGATGCCGCGTCGCATGAAGCGCTGCTGGGCCACGGTGCTCCCGTATCCGGGGCAGCGGCCAGCTCAGAGGCCCTGCCCTGATGTGTTCAAGGGGCTGCGCCGGGCTGGGGAGCCGGGCGTCCGCGCGGGCCTCCGCGGTGAGGTGGAACGTTTCTTCAGGCAGGGGTCACGGTGATCGTGAACCTCTGTACATAGGAGATGATATTGCTCCTGCCGCCGTCAACCGGATCTCCCCCGTCTTCCAGGAGCAGCTCCCGGTCGATGACCTCCATCCCCGGCACGTACAGAGGGGTCACCCAGCCTGTCGGGGTGCGGCCGACGAGGACGTTCCTGGTCTGGTCGGCAAGCCACTCGACCTGGTCCGCGCGCTCTCCGATGGCGGTGACCTGGTAGCTCCAGGCCGCGTCAGCATGCCAGTCCGCGTACGACGGGCCAGAGAACACTCCGTTGAGGCTGTCGAGGATCGAGTACGGGACGCCGGCCGGGGCGCCGGTCGCATCACGGGGGACCACCGCGTGGCCGCAGGGCCTGCCGGTCCCGGCAGCTAGGGCGCTGACCAGGGCCATGGTGAGGGGGAGGCGTGGGGGCGTCATCCCAAGATCCCGTCTCGTAGAGCTGCGAGGAAGCCGGGCTCAGTCTTCCGGAAGGCCGGTTCCACGTGCGGGTATGGCGGCTGCCGGTAATGCCGGCCGAGCGAGTCGACGCCGACGAACCCGTATTCCAGGCGCCGCTGCTGCGGGGCATTGGTGAACACTTCGGCGGACACCGAGCCGCCGCTCACGGTGACCTTGACGTCCCAGGACGCCCGGTACCGGCCGGTGATGACGTTCGGGCCCGGCCTACCGGACGCGTTCTGCTGGATCCGGACCCGCAGCAGCATCGCATGGTGGCGGGTGATCGCCCGCGTCCGGTTGCGGACCGCGGGCCCCAGCCGCGCGAGCGCGGCTGCCAGCTGGATCGGGTCGCGGAAGGCCGTGGCGTCCGGATGCGCGTTGGGGTGGAGGTTGTCGGCCATCAGTCGACCTCCTGGAGACGCACGGTACGGATGACCGAGAACGTGCCGGTCGAGCTGTCCGCGATCCGGAAGCGGCGGCCGATGAGGTGCGGGTCGCGCGGTCCGCCCGGCCGGGCCGACCCGACGACGGTGAGCTCGTCGTCCGGTTGCAGCCTTGGCGCGGACAGGGGGATGAGCGCGTCGTAGACCGTGTCGGCCGGGCTGAGCGACACGACGCTGTCCACCGGCACGGTGAGCGCGAGCTGGCCGGCGCGGATCACGGCGCCGAGCCCGTGCCACACCTCTGCGGCCGGGCCGGGGTGCAGCTCGCCCGTCGTCTCGTCCAGCACGTCATCGCTGCGGCCACCCGGGTCCCGGGTGACCACGAGCTTGTCGTCGAGGATGCCCTCAACGACCCTTTGGATGCCGCTGAGTTCAAATCGCGCCACGGGCCCACTCCGTGAGCTGGCGCAGCACAGCGGCCGTTCCGCCGCCGGGGACCGACTCCAGGTCGAAGCGAGCGAGCGCGGCACGCTCCACTTCAACCGGGTCGAGTGCTTCGAGGAAAACTGCGGCGGCCGGGCCGGGCTCGGGCGGGACAGCGACGTGGACCTGGGCCGGGAGGTCGACCTCAGCGGGCCAGGTCTGCGTCGGGTTGAGGTGGAGGACGACGCTGGGCGGGGCGTGCGGGACCATGTGGAGATCGAGGGCAGACACGTAACTGCTGACGTCGACCCCGTTGATGGCGAGGGTGTAGGCGCGGCCGTCGAAGGCCAGCTGAAAGCGAGGTAGCTCGTTCACCGGCGGAGCCTAATACCCCGTCCTGCCGCACGGGCCCGCAAGGCGCGAGGCCGGGTCAGGCCCCCTGACTCCCCTTGCCGCCGAAGTTCGCCAGGACCTGCTCGGCCACCGTGCGGGCCTGGCTGTTGAGGTCCTGTTCCGTGACGACGTGCATCGGCGAGTACCGCTCGACGTACAGGAAACGCCCGGCACCGATGTCGACGGCGAGCGACGACTTCCACGTTTTACCGAACATGACCTGCCGCGCGGCCGTCCGGCCCTTCACGGTGACGGGCACGGCCTTCGTCGGCGAAGCCCCTGTCGCGTCGGCCGTCCCCAGGAGGGCTTCCTCGTTCTCAAAGAAGCTGACGACGTAGCCCGCCGCGTTGGCCGTGTCGGGGGTCATGGAGAAGTAGCAGCTCGTCTCCCCCTTGCCGTCCATCGGCTCGGCCTTCCACACACCAAGCGTCTTCTGCTGAGCCTCGGACAGCGTGACCTTGCAGACCGAGTCCTTGCTCAGGCCCTCGGTCTTAATCGGCGCGGCCTTCACCGCCTGGTCCGGGCTGGAGCTCGATGACGGGGCGGGATCGCTCGCTGATGTGCAACCTGCCACCACCAGAACGATGGACCCTACTCCACCCCACACGCGGAAACGCGGATGCACAACAGCTCCTCTGGTAAAGAGAGTTCCGGATGGTCAGCTGGTGTGGGGGGAGAGCGTGATCATCCCATCAACAGAAGCCCAGGGCCACTCACTCCGCCAGAGTTGTCAGCAGCCTGCCCGCCAAGCCCTATGGATGCCGCTGTTCCACTGCGCGGCTTCGGCTCCGAGCCAACAGCGTCGGGATCGAGGAGATCTTCTCCTCGTCGAGATGCTCCCAGAGGATGCCCGGCGGGCGGTGCGGCGTTGTGCACTGAATGATCTCGTCAGGGGTGACGATCAGGTCGACGTTGACGTCGTGCTCTGTGGCAGGAATCGGCCCGTCGATCACCTGGAGCGTGTGGACCGTAGTCACCACCAGCGTGTCAGGCCGGATGAGCCCTGCCTCGGCGAGGAGCGCGAATTCCAGATCCGAGTAGCCAGCCCCCTTCCCGACCCGCACACCTTCTCGATTAGCGGCAACACTTCCCAAGACGACGACATCGATGGGACGGAGCTGATCGACATCGACGGTGGGAGCCGCGGTGGCCGCGTACTTACTTGAGGCGGCTATCTCGTGAGGAACAGCTACCTTCTGGGGATCCAGTAGGTAGAAGGGCTTACGTGCTGCCAGCTTCGGCACCGCCATGTACACAACTTTGCCTGCGCTCAACGCCAGGGTCCGCACGGGCAGCTGCGCCTTGTCTGGGACGGATTTAACGACCCTTGCGGTCTGCCAGATTTCCAGCTCTGCCAAGCGACGAGCAGCCGCGTCTGCACCCACGAAGTTCGGGATACGCCCATACGCCGTCTCATCATGCACGGCCTGGGCTGCGTCAAGGGCCTCCCACACCGCCGTTCGAACCGCTTGCTTCTCTCCGTCGTGCACGACAGGCACCAGAGGTTCTCCTCACAAGTTACGTGGCCATCATGAGTGCCAGGAGCCGGTCATGGACATCCGCAACGATCGATTCCTGCCTCCACGGCCGCAGTTCACGAGCGGCACCGAAGACGACATTCATACCTCCACCGCCCCGGGTCTCCTGAAGCTCTCCGATCGCCACCCCAAGAGTCGTCACAGCTGCGTCAAGCTCATGCTGCCGGATGTAGGCGAGCGCCAGGTTGCCCAGCACGATGGCTCTCGACTTCTTTCGATCTTGCAGCTCGTCCGCAGTCGCTTCCAGAATCACTTGGGCCCGATGGTGCTGACCGAGGGACAGGTAACAGGAGCCCGAAAGACGGCCAACTTGGGTGGACGAGACGAGGCCCGCGGCAGCGTCTGCGTCATCGGCCCTTTCGAGCGCTTGCTCTGCTTGCGCGAGGCTACGTTCGAAGGCTCGCTGCTCCCCAAGCATCGCGTGCGCCTCGCCTGCGTGCAGCAGAGCCAGCCCAGTTACGGCAGGGCTCGTCAATCGAGCGGTCTCCGCTGCTTGCAGAGCCAGGTCGAGCCCAGTACGAGGATCTTGCTGGGCTCCATAGAGAGCCACGTAGCTGGTACGAAGCAGGGCGCGCGCTTCCAACGTGTGGTCACGAAGCCGGCGCGCGATCTGGCCGCTTTGGTCGTAGTAGTTCCTGGCTGTGTCCTGGTCACGTCGCTGCGAGGCATCCCAAGCCAACTGCCCCATGAGTGCGGACGCGTCGGCCTGAATGGACAGCAGTTCACGCTGTACGCGACCGCCACGTGCTTCCCTCGCCAGGAAGGTGAGATGGCTCAGCTGCTCCCCGCCTCTAGCGAGGAGGCTCGCCGAAGGCATCCGGTCGTATTGCTCGGCAAGCTCGTCAAACTCCTGCCGTAGCTCCCCCACTGTCACGAGGTCGACCTTAGTTGGATGGCGAAGCGCGTGTTCACGTCGCTGCTGATCGAGCACGGCCCCGTCGGTTGGGTTGGCCAGAAGGTCTTCAAGCTCCAGGGCTGTCACGCGCAACAGGTTGGCCAGCCGAGGACGCTGCCAGGGCCGAGGAGCGCCCGTACCTGCCTCCCAGCGTACGACCGTGGTCCGGTCAACACCTAAGCGCTCGGCGAGGACTTCTTGGGTCATCCCGACGGTCTTACGACGCTCAGCGAGGCGATATCTCCTCAGCCCCATCGCGTGGCTCCCAGTCCATCGAGCGCGGTTCACCGATACAGCGAGGTCATGCCCCTACTTGCATCTGGGATGCCTCATTAGAGCATCAATTTTGCTCTGGCTAGGCGGAGTTGCGCGCAGTTCAGTGAGAACCACTTCGCACCACGAGTCGAAACCGGCGTCACCTTGAACGCCGGCCGCCTATCACGCTCCGAGTCGGCAGAGGGGGAATGGGTAGTGAAGGTCCAGCTGCCCTTGGCGCAGGCAACAGCACTCCTCGACCAATCAGCGAACAGCGCGGGCGACCTCGCCGCGCTGAACCTGATCACCTACCGGCTGCGGACCGACGCAATGTTGGAGGACCGGCGGCGGATCGAGAGCCTGCTCCGAACGCTGGAGTTGAGGCTCGATCCTCCACCGGAGCTGGCAGCAGCCGTGGCCCAGGCGCGCCAGCTCTTGGAGATGAAGCCGGTCGACCGGGCCCGGCCCAGCAGCTCGTACGTCCGGATACTGCGCAGCCTCACGACGAAGGTGGAAGCCCTCCGTGTGTCGGCCGCGACCTACACCAGCGCTCCCCTGGGTGCCGACGTCACACCAGTCCACGCGCGACTCCGGAGTACGGCCGAGGCGCACGGCGGGAACGTCTGCTGGTTCCATCACGACCGGGGCTTGTCGGACTGGCCGCTGTGGGAGCGGCCGGGCTGGCAGCGCCTCCAGCGACTGATCCAAGGCAAGTGGATCACACTGCTCACGGTCGAGTCGGCCAGCGACCTCGTCCCGCCGATCTGCGTGGACGAGCCGCAGTGGGGGCGGCGCGGACTGGAGACGTGGCTCTACGGCTGGGGCATACGCCTGGTCTGCCGCACCGAAGCCGACACTGAGGCGGGTGCGCCGCGATGACCACTCTCCCCGCCCCCCACTACGCACTCCAGGATCATGATCGTCCGCTCCCTGTTTACCTACGGCCTGCTCCCCCTGTACGCGCTGCTGCTAGCCCGCTCCGTGCGGGCTGCACGCCGCCGGGCCGGAGCGCCAGCGGCCTCTCCTCGGGGGCCGCTGCCGTTCTGGCAGCATTTTCTCCAGCACTGCGCCGGGTTCCCGCTCTTCTGCCTCGTGCTGATCTCACTGGTGTGGGTGTTCCCCGGGCGGCTGCCGTGACCCACACTCCGACCGCGCCCGCAGCGGTCAGGACTCCGGCCTGGGCTGGCGCCAGCGGGGCGCCCGGGTCGCCCCGCTGGTGGGTGCGGCTGTCCGACCGGCAGCAGGAGGTCGTGCTGCTCACCGGACTGGGCTACACCGCACCGGAGATCGCTCGGGAACTGAAGCTGTCGACGCACACGGTGCGATCCCATCTGACGTCGGTGCACGCGAGGTTGGGCACGCACGACACCACAGCCATGGTGCATGCCGCGTACGAGTGTGGCGCGGTTCCCGAGCCCGCGCCGCTGGCAACCGAGCTGGTGTTCACGGGCATCCAGCTCCAGCTACTCCAGGGGCTGTCCCAAGGTCAGGACACTGCCGCCCTCGCTATGGAGCTGGGGTTCCCCTCCGAACGGGAAGCGAACGCGGAGTGCCGTCGGCTCCTGCGCACGCTCCAGGTCAGTCGGCGGCCCCATCTCATGACCCGTGCCCGGCAGTTCGGGCTGCTCGGCGCGCGACGCGTCCCGCACGATCTGTCTCCTCCATAACTGGCCGCCTCCTGGTCGCAGTCGAGATTCCCCCGTCCGCGACGCGGCCAGGAGGCGACCCACCAGCCGGGGCCTTCCCGCTCGCGGCTCGGACGCTGCGCCCGTGTGCGGGACGGGGACCGCGGGAAGGCGCGGCGCCGCTTGGCGATCCACCTGCTGTGCGGGGCGGCAGGAGCAGCGCGCGCCCCGGCCTCCGCATCGCACAGCGGGGCCGCCCCACCCAACCATGACCGAAATATGCCATCTCGCCCCACTTTGGTGAGGCGATTGAGAGGACAGTACCCATGACCACCAGCCCGCCCCGCTTACCCGCGCACGACGTCGCGTTCTGGGACCTCGTGGCCTGCAGCGGCTGGTACCTGCACCCGCTCGTCTCCGAGGAACTCCGCCGCTTCGAGCGCCGCTTCCCCGCACTTCGCGGGCAGACCGCCATCGACGCCGGCTGCGGCACCGGTGAGTTCACCCGCCACCTGCACGCCGCCGGACTCGACGTCACCGGCATCGACTGGTCCCCCGCGATGGTCGCCCAGGCGCGGCGGGCCACCAGCAGTCCGCTGCCCTACGTCGTCCATGACCTCGCCCTCAGTGACCCGCCCGGCCTGACCCCGCGCAGCATCGACCTGGTCGTGTGCCGCCAGACCCTGTCACTACTCGATGACCCCGCCGATCTTCTCTACCGGATCCGCACCCACTGGCTCCGCCCCGGCGGCCACCTCTACCTGAGCGAGGTCCGCGCCACCGACTACGAGGCACGGAGCCTGCGCGGCGGGATGACGGAGCAGCAGCTCGACCGTCTCGGGGACGGCTGGGCTCACGCCGTGCGCCACGACCTCACCAGCCAGCGTGTGGCCTGCGTGATTCTGCGCAGCCCGGCCAACTGAGCACTCCCCTAACCACTCCTCGCCATCACTACCCTGTCAATGAGGACTCATGACCCCGCAGGATGCGCCTCCGCCGACCACCGCCCGACGCCAGGCCCCGCAGCCCACCGCCAACAAGGGCCACGTGACCGCTCCCACTGAGCTGACCGTCAGCGTCGAGGGCAAGCTGGACATGAACATCCGCTTCGAGTGCCCTGCTCGGGACGCCGCATGACGCGGCGGGGCGTGCGGCCCGTGACCGCCACCGACCTGAGCAACACCGGGCACGTACTGTTCACCCGCATCGCCCGCGGGGACCACTTCTTCGGTTCGGTGCTGCCGCTTTCGGTCGAGCTGTCAGCAGAACTGCGGGTGCCTGAGATCTGCGTACGGTCCGCGCTCGATCGCCTGCACGACCTCGGGGTCCTCGACCGGGACGCCGGCCACCGCCTGGTCGTGGCGCCGCGCGAGCGGTGGCGGGTCCGGCACACCGAGCCCGGAGCGAACGCGGTCGCCGCCGCCCGGCACCTGCGCGATGAGATCCGCGATGGGGTGCACCGCGTGGACCATCCGCTGCCGCCGGGACGTGACCTCGCCCGTCTTCTGGGCTTCTCGCCGCGTGACGTCCGACGGGCCCTGCGCGACCTGGCGGCCGAAGGACTACTGGCACTGCCCGTGAAGGGCAACGCCATCGTCGTCAGCAGCCATCCCACCCCGGTACCTCCCGCTGCGTGGCTCAACCAGGGGACGGACGGTGCGCCATGCTGACGTCCGGACCGTCGTGGAGGGGTCCGGGAGCACCGCCCCTGGACGAAGACGGCTTCCGCCGCCCGAACCCCGCCCGGCTCTACCACCTGCTCAGCGGCGGCCGGGACTCATACCAGGTCGACCGAGACTTCGCGAAGGTCCTTTTCGACGCGGACAACACCGTCAGAGGTCAGCTCGCCCGCGACGGCGCCCTCCCCGGCGACCGGCCCCGTGTCGGGCTAGGCCGCCATCTCCTCGCGCAGCCGGTCCAGGACCTGGCCGGCGGCATCCCGGCTGGCCGGGAGCCGATCGCCTGCGGCCCGCATGATCCGCTGCAACTGGTGCGGCAGCCTCTGCCGGGCCGCCTCCGCGACGGCCGCCTCCAGGCACGTGCTGGCGCCGTCACGGTCCTCGGCCAGGAGCCGTACATGGGCCACGGTGATCAGCTCGATCACGCGCCACTGCGGAGCCACCGTCGTGGTCGGCTCCGGGGCCCGCTCGACCAGCCTTATCGCGATGTCCGCCCGGCCTGTGGCGACCAGGCCGCGCAGCCGGATCTCGTGCAGCGCATAGGGGTTGAACAGCGAAGTGTGCTCCACCTCCTCCATCAGCACCTCCGCCTCGTGCACCACCGCGTCGAACAGCACCCCGCCACCCAGGGCTCCCGCGGCGCGGGCCAGGAGCGGCAGGACAGCGGCCCGCGCCGCAGAGGTGGGGGCGAGGGCAGCGGCGTGCTGGAGGCGATCAACGGCGGCGCCCTTCAAGCCCGCTTTGCGGAGCTCGTTGCCGTGCATCCTCAGTACGGACGAGGAGAACGCCGGGTCGCCGAAGTACTGGGCGATCGGCAGACTCTTGCCGGTCCAGCGCGCGGCCGTCGCGAGCCTCTCCTCGGGCAGCACGTTACCCAGGGCCACTCCGAGGCCGACCCGGGCGCGGGCCAGCAGGTACAGGACGTCCTGCTCGGCGTGTCCGTCCTCCAGGCGGGCCTCCAGGCGGGCTACCAGCGGCCACAGTTCAGCGACCGCTTCGGTGGCGTGGCCGGACTGGCGTGCGATCTCCGCCAGACGGACGGTGGACTCCCCGAACTGGACCATCGCCCGGTGATCGGTATCCGCGACGTCGGTGATCCCGAGCAGGTGCGGGGGCAAGCGCAGTTGATCAGCGATACGCCGACGCGAACCGACGTCATCCACTGTCCGTTTGCCGAGCTCGATCGCGGACACGTACGTCTTGTCGTAGCCGAGCAGCTGCCCCAGTTCGGTCTGGTTGAGGCCGTGGACCGCGCGGAACAGGCGCAGGATCTTGCCGAGGTCGCGGGTCGCGAGGATCTGCTGTGCCTGGCCGGTGGCCCAGTGCCAGGCAGCGAACCGGGACGGCGGCTGCGGTTCCAGCGCCCTGCCGCCGACGGGTTCCTTCCCGGTGCCGTTCACGGGTTACGCCTGGGCGAACCAGGCGGTGATGGACCGCTTGTAGCCCTCGGGCATCGTCAGCGACGGCACCTCATCGCCGGTGAACAGGCCGACCTGCTTGTGCTCGTGGCTGACGACCGGGGTCTGGTCGGGGGTCAGGACGGTGCAGCCGTAGGTGACGATCAGAACGCGCCGTCCGGGGATGGGCTCGTAGATCCACGCTCCGCCGTCGATGAGGGGTCCGGTCTGGATCTTCCAGCCGGTCTCCTCCTCGATCTCCCGCTCCAGCGCCTGCTCAGGCGAGTCGTCCGGGACCTGCGAGCCGTCCGGACTGCCGACCTCCAACCGGCCGCCCGGCAGCTCCCACTCCTCGCGTTCGTTCTTCAGCAGCAGGACCCGACCAAGTGCGTCGAGCGCGACGCCCTTGACGGAGACGGGCCACAACGGCGGCGTGTACGGCATGGCGGCATTCCTCGTCCAACAGCGCGTGCAAGGGGCGATCGGAACGTAGCACGCCGGCCCCAACTCCGTTGCGTTCTGCCCGACTTGCCCGAGTCGACAATCAGTCGCTTTACCGCCCGCCCGTTGGCCGCGAACAGTGGGTCAGCCATCCAGCAAAGGAGTCCCGTGATGAGCCACGCCCACGCCCTGCGTGCTCCCGCCCCGCCGTTCCAGCCGGCCACCACGCTGTCCGTGAACGACCTCGCGGAGCAGCTGCGGGAGACCGGGCTGGTCACCGTGGACCGGTTGATGCTCCGCTCGTCCGTCACGGCGTTCGCCGACCGGATCATGCGCGTGACCGCCCATCGCGACAGCGACGAGCGGGACGGGCTGACCGTGATCTACGACACCCGCCGCCACGCACGGCAGGCTGGGTACGGCGGCTTCACCAACAGCGAGCTCGCCCCCCACACCGAACGCTCCGGCACCCCTCAGCCGCCCCGCCTCATGCTTCTGGTGTGCGCATACCCGGCGGCCACGGGCGGCGAGTGCGTGCTGACCGACGGACGGGCCGTCCACGCAGACCTTACCGCCCACCACCCCGATGCCCTGGACCTGCTGTCCACCCGGCACACCGCGTTCTTCGGTGGTGGTGACGGCCACGCCTCGCAGGTATTCACCCCGCACGCCGAAGGACGCGTCTGCCTGCGACTGCGCCTAGACGCCCTGGCGCGTTGGAGTCCGCTCGTCGAACCCCACCTTCCCGCTCTGCGCGCCGCCATCCAACGCCACCAGATCACCCTGCCGCTCCAGGCCGGGCAGGGCTACCTCCTGGACAACAGCCGCTGGCTGCACGCCCGCACCAGCTACACAGGCGACCGCCTGATGTGGCGCGCCCTGGGCGAGCCGCTCCCCCAGCTCACCCCCCTCCCCATCGGATTCCGTCCCGCCCCCAGCACTCCCGACCGGGCACCCGAGGAGACGGCGTCGTGACCGCCCACCAAGTCCGAATCCACGTGTCCGGAACCGCCGACCTGGCCCGCACCCGAAACCGCCTCCTCACGCAGATCGCTGCCTGGGGAGTCACGCTGGAAGCCGACCAGCACCACGCAATCAAGCTGGTCACCTCGGAACTTGTCACCAACGCCCTGGCCCACGCGCAGGGCCCAGTCACCGTCCGTCTCGCCCTCAACAAGAACCGGCTGATCCTGGTCGTGCACGACGGCAGCGAGGAACTTCCAGCCCGCCCGGACATCCATGATGTCGCGGAGTCGGAGTCCGGGCGCGGGCTGCTCCTAGTGGACGTCTTCGCCAGCCGCTCCGGCTGGCACCGCACGCCGGGAGGCAAGAAGGTGTGGGCTGAGTTCGACGTGCCCCCGCCGCTCGCAGAAACCGAGGCGTCCATTCCCTGCCCGGCAACGGCGGCAAGGCCGCGCCCGCGCCTGTACATCGCCCCCGAGGGCGTCGTGCGGGAGCAACGGGGTGAGCGGTCGGCCTCGCGGCGAGCGGGAACCGATGCGATGACTGGTCACCCGGTCGGTCGCGGTACCCCTGGCCCACCGGCGACCGCGAAGAGCTCCGCCCGCGTACGTACCGAGGCAGCCAGCCACGGGCGGACAAGAGGGTGTCGGCCGGTTTCCCCGAGGCCAGCCGACACTCCCGGCACCACGCCCTGCACGACGTCCCCCTGACGAAGGAGCACCGTGGAATCACTACACTTCGCCGACCCCGACATAGCCGGACCCTTCCTCCGGTCGGTACAGCTCCACGCCCCTCACGGCAGCCAGGACCAGCCACCCACCCCCCTCTCGACGCCGCAGTCCTCCCCCGCCCCACCCGCCGAGAAGCACAAGCGGCCCGGACAAAGTGGCGAGCAGGCGGCGTTGAATGGCAACTCACGGGGCCGGACCGCGCTGGTGACGGGAGCCTCCGGGTTCATCGGCTCTCATCTCGTTGATGCGCTGGTGGCCGACGGCTGGGCGGTGACCGGCGTCGACCGGAGGTCCCCCAGCGCCGACCTTGTGGCTGCCCGCAACCTCCACGGGGCCATGTGCCAGCCGGGGTTCAGGTTCGCGCACATGGATCTGACCGACCCGCGTCTGCGGGACCTGCTGGCCGGCGTGGACGTGGTGTTCCACCTCGCAGCGTCCACCGGCGTGCGCGGATCGTGGGGCAAGGCGTTCCTCTCCTATATCCACGACAACATCGACGCGACCCACCACCTCGTGGAGGAGTGCGAGCGCGCCCACGTGCCCCGGCTGGTGGCCGCGTCATCGTCCAGCGTGTACGGGGGCCGGACCAACAGGCCATCACGTGAGGACGGGCCGGTGGCGCCGCTGTCGCCGTACGGGGTGTCAAAGCTGGCGGGAGAACAGCTCACCCTGGCCTACGCGTTGCGGGACGGCGCGGCAACGCGGTCGGTGGGGCTGCGGTTCTTCACGGTGTACGGGCCCCGGCAGCGCGACGACATGGCGATCTTCCGGATGCTCGACGCGGTCCGCACCGGTCAGCCGATGCGGCTCTACGGGGACGGCAGCCAGCGCCGGAACTTCACGTACGTCTCCGACGTGGTCGATGCGCTGTTACGGGCCGCCGCGGAGGACCTGAACGGGACCGTCGTGAACGTGGCGGGACCGCAGACCGTATCGGTGCGGGAACTGCTGGACACGGTCCGCAAGGTGACCGGCACCCCGGTGCCCCTGACGCGGGTTCCAGCGCGATCGGGCGACCCGCAGTGCACCGAGGCCGACACCCGGCTCGCCGCGTCCCTCCTGGGCTACCGGCCGCGCATCCGGCTGACGAAGGGCATCGCCCGGCAGTGGGCGTGGACCCGCGACACGCTCGGTGCCACTGCCGTAGGGGGGACGCTGTGATCAACGTCTGTGCCTCGTCGGCGAACGAGCTGTTCACCGCCGCCTGCACCGCGGTCCTGGCCGAGGGCCAGGCGGTCAAGCCGCGCGGACTGGCCACCACCGAGGTCATCGGCGCGCACCTGACGCTGACCCAACCGCGCCGACGCCTGGTGAACGTGCCGCCGGCGCGGGTCCTGAACGCGGCATTCGCCGCAGCCGAGGCGGTGTGGATCCTGTCGGGCGACGGTGATGTGTGGATCTGCGCCTACAACCAGCGCATGGCCCAGTACGCCGAGGCGGGACGACTGCGCGGCGCCTACGGGCCCCGGATGCGGGCCTGGCAGCCGGGCTGCGACCAGCTCGACCACGTGCGACGAACCCTGCTGGCCGATCCCGACTCCCGCCGGGCTCTAATCCAGCTCTACGACCCCGGCCGGGACATCCCCCACCACAACGACATCCCCTGCACCCTCAACTACCGCTTCTACGTGCGCGGTGGCCGCCTGGACATGCACACCACGATGCGCAGCCAGGACCTGTGGCTCGGGTTCTGCTACGACCTGTTCACCGCGACGGTCCTGCACGAGCTGATGGCCCACTGGGTAGGGGCAGAGCTGGGGCACTACCACCACCACGTGGACTCCCTACACCTGTACGAGACCAACCTCCTCGCCGCCCGGCAGCTGCCGACCGCGCCCGCGCCGAGCCGGGTCATGGAGCCGCTCGCGATCGGCTGGGAGGACTTCGACCCCCTGCTATCCGATATCACCAATGACGGAGCGGTGTCCGGGGCGTGGGCGGAGTTCGCCCGGGTGATGCGCAGCTACCGGGTGTGGAAGAGCGGTGACCGGGCCGATGCCCAGCACATGATCAGCTCGTCGCGCGGGGTGTTGGCCGACGGCCTGAACTCCTGGTACACGAAGCTGGAAGGGCGGGAGACGGCATGAAGCCCGTGGTGCTCGGCCTGTGTTCGGGAACGCACGACTCGGCAGCCGCGCTGATCGCGGGCGGACGGCTCGTCGGCCTGGTCGAGGAGGAACGCCTCAACGGCATCAAGCACACCAAGGAGTACCCCAGCGCGGCCGTCGACTGGCTGTTGGACACGGCCGGGCTCGGGCCCGGCGACGTGAGCGACGTGGCCTACAACTTCGCCCCCCGGCTCTACCTGCCCGGGGCACTCCCACTGGGCCACTTGCGGCCGGGAACGGCGCGGCGGGCTGTGCCCAGGGCGCGCAGCTTCTTCACGGTAACCCGGCGGGCTGCCCAGCGGCTGCAGGGCTTCGGGGAGCGCTTCCCGCGCGCCCGTCGGCACGGGGTCGAGCACCATCGTGCGCACGGCCTGTACGTCTTCGGCGCCTCCCCGTTCGAGGAAGCGGCCGTGCTGATCGTGGACAGCCTCGGCGAGACCGTCACCACCTCCATGTGCTCCGCCCGGCACACCCCCGGTGGCATCCGCATGCAGCAGCGGTGGTCGCTGCGCGATCCGGCCTCCCTCGGTTACGCCTACGGCGCGGTGACCGAGCACCTGGGCTGGCGGCGCGGGGATGAGGAGGGGACGGTGATGGCACTCGCCGCTCTCGGTGATCCGGCACGGTTCCGAGACCTGTTCGCCCAGGCGATCGTCCTCACCGAGGAGGCGTTCGCCCTGAACCCGGCCTGGTTCCCGCTGCGGGTGATCTCCAGCCGCTACCCGCGTCTGTCCGCCCGGTTCGTGCAAGCGACCTGCCCACCCCGTACGCAGGAGGAGGAGGTATCGCAGGTGCACGCGGACCTGGCCGCGGCCCTTCAGGAGCGCACCGAGCAGGTCATGGTCCACCTGGCCCGCCGTGCCCGCCGCCGCACCGGTCAGCGCGCTTTGTGCGTGGGCGGCGGGGTCGCCCTGAACTGCGTCAGCCTGGGACGGATCGTGGCCGAGGCCGGATACGACGAGGTGTTCGTGCCGCCCTCGCCGGGCGATGCCGGCACGGCGGCGGGCGCCGCCCTGTCCGTGTGGCAGCAGCGGACCCCGGCCCTGGTGGAGGGGATCCGGGACGCCTGCTACCTGGGACCCGCGTTCAGCGGGATCACCCTCGACGAGCGTCCCCGCCCCGGGATGCGGGCCCACCGCCCGGCCGACGCCGCCCGGCATCTGGCAGCCGAGCTCGCCGCGGGGAAGATCGTCGGCCTGTTCCGGGGCGCGCTAGAGGCCGGGCCGCGCGCCCTGGGCAACCGCTCGATCCTTGCCTCCCCGCTCCGTGCCGAGGTCGTGGAGCGGCTGAACGCCCGCGTGAAGTTCCGCGAGCCGTTCCGCCCCTTCGCGCCGGTCGTGCTCGCCGACAAGGCGGCCGACTACTTCACCCTGGGCCAGGCGGCCCCCTACATGTCGTTCGCGAGCGGAGTGACGCCGCTGGCCCGCGAGACGATTCCGGCGATCGTCCACGCCAACGGTCTCGCCCGCATCCAGACCCTCACCCCCGAACGCAATCCGTTCCTGGACGCGGTGCTGCGCGCGTTCCACGAGATCACCGGTACCCCGGTGCTGATCAACACGAGCCTCAACATCAAGGGCAAGCCGATCTGCGGCACCCCCGACCAGGCCCTGGACTGCCTCGCCGAGTCCGGGATCGAGGCCCTGCTGCTGGAGGACTGGTGGGTCCAGGAGGTAGAGGAGTGAGGATCGGATACAGCCACTGGGGGTTCCTCGGCGACGGGATCACCGACACCCCCGACGGCGGCCGAAGCCACCGCAAGACCCTCGTGGACGGCCTGATCGCCACCGGGCACCAGGTGGTGTTCCTCCAGACCGACCGGGACACCCTGGAAGCACACCGCCCCGTGGCCGGCCCCTACGTGTGGGATGCGGGGCTGCCCGAGCTGGACGCATTGTTCCTGGAGTGGCGCTGGCGCATCCCGGGCCGCAACGACACCCCGTGCGGCACTACCGGCCATACCTGCGACCTGCACCGCCAGCAGCAACTCGTGTGCCACTACGTCCGGCACGGGGGCATTCCGGCCCTGCTGTGGGACAAGGACCAGCAGCTGCACCCGGCCGACCCGCTACGCCAGGCCGGAAACGTCACCGTGTGCGAACCGGCCCTCCACCCCCGGCCCGGCGCACAGAGTCTGCTGTTCCCGGTCGCCGACCAGGTTCTTGATCAGGCGGACCCCTCCATGCTCGCCGCCCACCCGCGGCACCTGGCACTGGTGTACGTGGGCAACGAGTACGGGCGCGCGGACGCGTTCACCACGTACTTCGCGCCCGCCGCCCGTGACCTGCCGCACGAGGTCGCGGGGAAATGGGAGGACACCGGGCGCTGGCCGCACGTCACCTTCCTCGGCCGCGTCCCCTTCCGCCACGGCGTACGCATGCACCAGGCGGCCCACGCGACAGTGCTCCTTGCCCCGGACCGGTACATCGCCACCGGTCAGTACACCCAGCGGATCTTCGAAGCGGTCCTGACGGGATGCGCGCCGATCACCCCCGCCCGCTACCGGTCGGCAGCCACGGTCGTCCCCGAGGAGCTCCACGCGCGGAGCGGAGCCGACGTGGCCGATATCACCCGCCGTCTCGCCGTCCTGGGCGCCGAACATCGCGCCCGGCTACTGGCGCAGTGTCTGCGCAGGCTGGACCCGTTCCGCCTGTCCCGGCAGCTCGCCACCATCGACACGGTCTTGAAGTGATTCGGGGGAATGATCATGAAATGTGGCCACACGGCCCCCGCTGGGCTCGGTAGCTTCTTCAGTTATGAAGCGCATCGCCCTCATCGGCTGCGGCGGCAGCGGCAAGACGTACCTCTCCAAGCGGCTCAGCGCCCTGATCAGCGCGCCAGTGACCCATCTGGACGCCGTGTATTACGACGACCACTGGAACACCCTGCCGCCGGAGAAGTTCGCCGCCATCCAGGAGGAGCTGGTCGCCGCACCGGCTTGGGTCATCGAAGGGAACTACGCCGGCACGCTGCCCATCCGGCTGCGCCGCGCCGACACGGTGATCTTCCTCGACCTTCCGGCCTGGGCCTGCCTGTGGGGCATCGCGCAGCGCCGCCTGCGCTACGGCGGCGGCCAGAACGATGCGACCGGGGTGTACGACCGGATCAACTGGGGCTTCATCCGCTACGTGTGGGGCTACCGCAAGACGATGGCCCCCCGGGTGCGGGACCTGATCACCGAGCACGCCACTGGCGCGGCCGTGCACCGGGTCACCAGCCGCCGCCAGGCCAGCGCGCTCCTGGACCGGCTCACCAAGACGCACGCCGCCTAACTGGCAGCCCGTCCCGCCGGGGGGCTGCCGGTGTCTGACTTCTCCCCGTTCCTGGACTCCCGGCTCGTCACCGGCAGCCTCTACCGCACCCAGCAGCGGCTCACCGAACGTACCCAGGCGCTCCTGGCGGCGAAGGTCTCCGGCCGCCCCGCAGCGCAGGTCGTCGCCGCCCATGCGGCACACACCCTGCCCCGGCCCGGCGCGACGGTCGTAGACATCGGCTGCGGCCGGGGCGCCTCGACCGTCGCTTTGGCCCAGGCCCTGCCCCGCCCGCGGGTCGTGGCGATAGACGCGTCCGCCGCGCTGCTAGCTGCCACCCGTACCCGGCTCCACCAGCACGGCCTGACCGGCGCGACTGTGCAGGCCGACTTCCACCGCCTTCCCCTGCACGATCACACCGCCGACCTGGCCGTGGCCGCGTTCTGCCTCTACCACGCTGTCCGGCCCGAGCTCGTGGTACTGGAGATCGCCCGCTGCCTCACCCCGGGGGGCACAGTGATCCTTGCGACGAAGTCCGCCGACAGCTACCGGTCGCTGGACCACCTGATGGCCCGCGCGGGCCTGGACCCGCGCGCCGAGGCCCGGCCGAGCCTCTACGCCGCGTTCAACAACGCCAATCTCCGCTCCACTGTCGAGGGTGTGCTTCAGGTCAAGACGGTCGAACACGAGACCCATCGGTTCCAGTTCCACGACCTTGCGCACACGGCGGCCTACCTCTCGACGTCGCCGAAGTACCAGCTGCCGCCCGGTCTGGCCGGTGACGCCGCAGCCCTCGCGGCCCGGCTCCGTCTGGCCCTGCCCGACGGGCCGGTGGACACCGCGTCCGTGGTCAGCTACCTGGTCGCGGTCGTTCCCGACGAGTGAGGAGGGACAGGCGTGGAGTTCATCAAGACGTACCGCACACCAGTGGCCGCTCAGCGGGCCCAGGCGCACCAGGCGTGGCTGGCTCGTCTTGGGATGCCTGTTGCCCCTGTCCTCGGCCGCCAAGGCCGCCGCTTAGTTCTCGCCCGCGTGGACGGCAGCCACCTCGTCCCCGAGCAGCTGCCCGAGGCCGCCCTCCTCCTCGGGCAGGCCCACGCCGCCGCCCACCGAGGCGTCCTGAGCAGCGCGCGCCTGGGCAAGGGCTGCACGGTGCCGGACGTCGAGCCGCTGGAGCCGTTCACCGCGCCGCGTATCCGGCGCATCCGCACACTGCTAGCCAACGGGAACATCCCCGGGGCGGCGCTCACGGCCAGCGACGCAGCAAACCTCGTGACCTCTGCCGCCGAGGAACCCGCCGCGTTCTACAAGGACGCCAACCCCCGCAACTTCCTGCACACTGCCACCGGAATCATCGCGGTGGACTTCGATGACCTGACGCTCGCCCCATTCGGCTACGACCTGGCCAAGCTCATCGTCACCACCGCCATGACATACGGCCCTCTCCCAGCGCTGCTCACCCGCCGATCCCTGGACGCCTACAACCAGAGTGTTCCCCACCCCGTCCCGCCGGACCGGCTGAACCAGTGGATGGAGATCCACCACATCCTCACCAGCCCCTACCTCGGCCACCACGGCTACACCCACAGCTGGCACACCCTCCGCCACGAAGCCCAGATCCGTTGAGCGAATCCTCGAAGGAACCGACCACCGTGTCTGAACCACTTCCCTCCCGCGTGCCGTACACGGTGTCGCGCAATCCCCGGATCGTGTGCGACGCACACTCGGACGCCCATATGCGTGATCGAACGGATCCCGGCTCAAGCCCTACAAGGCCCAGAGAGCAAAACCGCACATCAGCCCGAAGAGTTCGCCCCCTCCCCACCCGAACGTGCGCCCTTGGGTGCCGTTAGTCCGAGCATCTGTCCGAGCGTCACGTCAACGAGGAGGCGTCCATGCCACACCGCATGCATAGCACCGGCGACCAGCCCAAGTTCGAACAGCGCCCTGTGTGCGTCGAACAGCGGACCGCCCGCCTCCTCCATCAAGAGCATCCCCCAACTGCCGTCGGCGTTCCCGACCCGAACGGGAAGCCTGACCGCTACCGCTCCGCAGTGGACACGGCCGTGGTCCTCCACCGGCCGGACGGCCGGGTTCTGCTCCTGCGCCGGACCGCGCCGGGAGACGACCAGCGCCTCGTCCTCGTCGGCGGACAGTTGACGCACGACGAGTGGGCGGACGACAGCGCACGCCGCGCCGTAGGCGCGGCTGTTGGCGTCCACGTTGATCCGGCCGACGTGGAGTACTGCTGCACCGCGCACCTCCAGGTCGACGACGCGGAGCGGTACCTGGTGGTGATGTTCACCGTGCAGCGCTGGAGGGGCGAGCCGTACAACGCGGGTCCCCACGGACACGTGGAGTTGGTCTGGGCAGAGCCGGGCGAGCCGCCCACCGACTGCCACCCAGCCACGGCCATCCTCCTGGATCTGTTCGTCACCGGCACCCTCCAGGCGTGCCTGCGCATGCCGGCCACCGGAGAGGGGGGCACCGCATGAAGAAGGACGAAGCCCTGCCCGACGATGCCGAGACTGAGGAGGTCTCGGCGTCCGAGGAGCTCTTGTTCGGTGGGCAGTTGCAGTACGACATGGGCTGGAACGCGCATCACGGTGCGTGGCTCGGGCTGTCCCTGTGGTCGATGGCACGGAATCTGCCCCGGCTCGTGGCAACGTCCGTACGCCTGGCGGCCCTGGCGGACCGACGAGCCCTGCGCACCGTCGCGGTCGCCGAGATGTTCTCGGGTATCGCCCAGGCCATCTCCCTGGTGGCCGTCAACACAGTGCTCGCCCACCTCCTGGCCGCGGGGACCGTCCCGCAGCGCATCACCCATGCACTGCCGGCGCTGCTCTCGGTCGCGGTGACCGGGATGGTCGGGGCGCTGTGCACTGCGGCATCCACCGCCGCGACTGGAGCCCTGGAGCCACGCGTCCAACGCGTCGCCACAGAACGGTACTTGACGCTCGTGGCCAGGGTCGAACTCAAAGCGATCGAGGACGACGAGTTCCACCGGCTGCTTGACTCAGCGTCCTGGGGCGCGGAGTCGGCACGGAGGATGGTGAAGTACGCCACCAACGTCGTTAACAGCCTCATCTCCCTGATCGCGGCGGCCGGCGTCCTCACCGTGCTGCACCCTGCCCTGTTGCCTCTGCTGCTCTTGATGACCGTGCCCAGCGCCTGGGGAGCGATGGCCAAGGCCCGCCGCCGCTACATCTCCTTCCACAAGTTCGTGCAGCACGCGCGGGCCGCCCAGCTGCTGACGCGGCTGATGATCGAGCAGAACGCCGCCGCCGAGCTGCGCCTGCACGGCGTCGGCCCGTGGCTGCTGCGGCACTTCCGGGGCATGGCTGACACCACTGAGCGCGAGCAGGACCGGCTCGCCCGCCAGGACGCGCTCACCGGACTGCTCGCCGCCACGGCAACCGGCGCCGCGACGGCGGCGACCTTCGGGGTGCTCGGGCTGCTTCTGTGGACTGGGGCGATGGCCCTGTCCGTGGGAGGCACCGCCGTCCTCGCCATCCGCTCCGGTTCCGCATCCCTGCGCCGGTGCGTCCTGGAAATCTCCGACATGCACCAAGAGAGCTTGTTCGTCGGCGACTACGAGCAGCTATGCACCGAGGCCGAGCGGCGCGCCATCCCCACAGACGGCATCGACCTGCCTGATCACGCGGAGATCCGCTTCGAGAAGGTGTCATTCACCTATCCCGGCAAGGACACTCCCGCCCTCACCGACATCGACCTGGTGCTGCCCGCGGGGAAGACGATCGCGCTGGTGGGCAGCAACGGCTCGGGCAAAACCACTCTCGTAAAACTGCTCTGCGGCCTGTACGCGCCGGACGCGGGCCGGATCTGGTGGGACGAGGTGGACTCCGTCACCGCCAGCCGGGCACAGATCTATGACCGGGTCGCCACCCTGGCGCAAGATTTCTACCGCTGGCCGTTCACCGCCCGGGTCAACATCGGCATCGGCCGCCCTGTCGATCCCTTCCACGATGACGAATTGATGGAGGCGGCCCGCTTCGCGGGCGCCGACGACGTGATCACCGAGCTGCCCAACGGGCTCGGCACGCTCCTCTCGCGCGGCTACAAGGGCGGCCAGCAGATCTCCGGCGGACAGTGGCAGCGGATCGGGTTCGCTCGCACGCACTTCCGCCAGGGCCAGGTCCTGGTGGCGGACGAGCCCACCAGCGCTCTCGACCCCAAGGCTGAGCAGCGGACTTTCGACCAGATCCGCGCCCTGGCCGACCAAGGACAGACCGTGGTGCTGGTCACCCACCGCCTCCACAGCGTCCGGCACGCCGACAT
Organism: Streptomyces sp. NPDC031265; assembly: GCF_055570295.1. Lineage (NCBI taxonomy): Bacteria > Bacillati > Actinomycetota > Actinomycetes > Kitasatosporales > Streptomycetaceae > Streptomyces > Streptomyces sp. NPDC031265. Next base: position 135,194 of record NZ_JBVIHM010000012.1, on the reverse strand, counting down.
CATCGTGGTCCTGGACCACGGGCGCATCGTCGAGCACGGCACCTTCGACGAACTCATGGACCCCGTCACCGGCACCGGAGCTTTCCGCGACGCCTACCTGTTGCAGTCCAGCGCCTACCAGCACACCGTCCCCGCCCAAGCCACCTCTCTGCCCGCCGACGAGCCCGCCGGAGATTCCCTATGAGCGCCCGTCCCACCGCTCTTGGAGCCGAGCAGGTCAACGCCGCTACCTGGCATGCCTACGGCCACCACCAGCTCCAGCGTTGTCCCGACATCCCTGACCTCGTCGAGTGGCACTGGGGCAACGCCGGCACCGGCCCCGGTGTCGAGATCCTCGGCGATCTCCGTGGCCGGCGGTTCCTGGACCTGGGCTCCGGGCTCGGCCTGCACGCCGCCTACCTCGCAAGGCGGGGGGCGCTGGTCGACGCCGTGGACGCCTCCCCCAGCCAGCACCAACGCGCCACCCATCGGTACAGCACGCTGCCCGGCGTCCAGTTCGTACTGGCCGACGCAGTCCGGCACCTGGCCGCTGCCGATCCGTACGAGGTGATCTACTCCGTCAACGGGCTGCCCTACCTCGATCCCGACCGGCTTGTGCCCGTCCTCGCCGACGCCGTCGCCCCCGGCGGCCAGCTCGTCTTCACCGCCCTGCACACCACCTCAGCCGGGGTAGGGCCCTCCTCCCGCCTCACCTCCCGCCCCGAAACCCTGCGCCTGCCCGACAGCGGGGAAGAACGCACGGTCCACATGTGGGTGCTCGAACCCTCGCTCTGGGAGGACCTGCTGGTTCAGAGCGGGCTGATCGTCGACTCGATCACCGTGCTGGACTCCGAGCAGCCGGACAGTCCCGTCTCCTACCGCCTCTTCCAGGCGCATCGGCCTCTCACCACCACCTCGCGGGCCCGCACCACACGAGCGCCCGTCCCGCACGCAGCCGTCGGCGTCGGCATCCTCGTCCACGGCCCGCACGGCATTCTGCTGGGACGCCATGCCCGGGGAACCTGGGAGGCACCTGGCGGCTCCGTTGAACCCGGCGAGGACTTCGCACAGGCCGCAGTGCGCGAGCTGGCCGAGGAAACCGGGCTCCTTGCCGAGACCGACGACGCCCGTGTACTGGGCACCCTCCTGGATCACGTGGACGGAGTGCTCCGGGTCACCGTCCCGGTCCTGGTCACCCGCTGGCGCGGTAAACCCCACGACCGCGAACCGGCCATCGGCTCCTGGCGCTCGTGGCCACTGACGGCGCTGCCCAACAGGCTCTTCGACTGCACCGCCCAGTGCCTCACCGCCTGGCGGCCCGACCTTCGCATCAATCACCCCAGGGCCCATTTCCTGCCCACAGCCTTGCCGCACGACCGTCCCTGACCGCCAGTCGAAGCGCCGCAGGGGCGGGAGCCACCTGACTCCCGCCGCTGCCGCCCTGGATGAAAGGGAGCCATGACGTACGACCCGAACTGCCCACTGTGCATCGCCGGGGACCACGCGACCGGCCACCAGCCAGGGGAGGAGCCCGAGCCAGAACCGCCGATACCCGTCCACGTGAAAGCAGCCTGCCCCCTGATCCTTCTGCTCGCCCTCGCCCTGTGGGGCGGGCGGCTGCGCCTGGTTACGTGGCTGTTCTCGCGACCGCGACGACTCGCCGGTCAGCGGGTCCGACGGCGTTCAACCAGGATGGGCAGGGCCGCCTCGTGGCCGTGGGGATCCGACAGCGTGGTCAGGCCGTCGATCTGCCGTTCAAGGGCGCGGACGTTTTCCGCATTGTTCACCGTCGCGACCCCCTGGACTGTGACCGTGAGCGGATCGGACACGAGAGCGGCGCGGCGTTCTCTGAGGATCTCCACCGCAACGCTCGTGATGGTGCCGAGCCGACCGAGCCGCAGCTCCGCATCAGTCTCGTCAACTGTGCCCAACTGGGCGCGCAGGTAGGCGCGATCAGCATCTGACAGCGCCATGGAAAACCTTCTCGGGTAGGTGACGACGATCCAGCAGGATGCGCGGGCAGGTCGGGTGACCTGCCCGCGCGCGGCTACTTCGTCTTGCGGGTACTCCTTCGGCTCGCTCCTGGCTCGCCCGGGTCCTCGCCTTCACCGCCGGGGCCGCCAGTCTCCGAACCCGGCGGCGGCGATGCGGGGGCGTCCGTACTGGAGTCCGCTTCCCAGGCCGCGGGATGCGTGATCTGATCGGTGATCCGCGGATCGTCCACCACTGTCCCCGGCTGGAGAATCACCACGTCGCGGGAGTCCGGGTCAACAACGAAGACGCAGACGGCCAGTCGGCGGGGTGTCTCGGGCGCTGCCATCACAGGACCTTCGCTGCGATGTGAATGTCCGGAACGTAGAGGACCGGCATAGCGACCGCCGAGCCCTTCGACCAGACCGAGACGGGATCGTCCTCGTAGCCGGTCGTCACCACAATCCCGGGGGCCTCCTCGCGACTGATCGCCGGGTTCGTGCCGCGCGAGAGGACCAGCGACTCGGCCGTGATGCCGTACTGGGTCTCCGCCCACGACTGCGGGTCCGGCGGAACCAGCACCCACAGGTTCTCGGGCAACGCCCGCTGATAGACGTCATCGACCGGGATCTGCACGTCGTACACAGTGATCGGCGGCAGGTTGTACCGGGCGCGGACGATCTCGACCTCGTTGGGCGACAGGACCGCCGTCGGAATGTTGGAGCCGTTGGTACTGCCGTAGTACGCCGCGCGGTACGCCGCGTTCCCAGCCAGGGTCGCCTGGGCCTTGGTCGAGGTGATCACGCGTGCCGGGGTGGGGGCGCCGATCGACCGCAGGTACTGGATCCACCGACGCTCGTCCGCGATCGGATCACTCGTCGGGTCCGACCACGGCTTGGGAGCGGTTGGCATGTTGGCGGCCGGGACCCCGAAGTCGGCCTCCAAAGTCAGTCCATTCTCGCCGTTCAGGGTAAAGCGGCCAGTGGCCAGGAGCCCGCCAGCGGCCAACTCCATGCGGTTGTAGATGGATTCGACATGGCGCTCGGCGTCGTCGTAGAGCGCTTCGACGAAGTCGCTGGAGTCGGCACCTCGGGTGGTGTCGAGGAGGATCTGTTCCAGTTCGCCGATGAGGAGCTTCTGGCCGACAGGCGGCAGAAGCCCCTCAGAGATAACGCGCTCAGCCTGTCGACGGGCGACAGCAGTGGACGCATCGTACGCCCGGAACTTGGCGCTGTTCACGCGCCGCTTGCTGGATCGGATGCGGAACTTCACGCCGTTGATGCGGCGCTCGGGGACCACCGAGCGAGTGAGCTCGTAGTCGTTGGGTGTGGTGATGGTTCGGGCAAAGGCGTTGATGTCGGCCGCGTCGATGTCACGCAGCAGTACGTCGAGCATGGTCTGCTGCTTCCTTTAGATGAAGTAGATCTGGGCGGTCGACTTGGTGACGGTGGCGGGGTCGAGCCCGCCTGGCATCTGGGCTGCGGCGACGACGCCGTGCCACAGCAGCGCTCCCCCGACGTGCTTGGAGCCGGGGGCGAACGCGACCTCCGTGCAGAGCACGCCGATGAGCGTCTCCCTGCCATCTGTGGCGACCGCACTCCACGGGCCGACCAGCCCGCTGGCCTTGACGCGGCCCAGCGGGATACCGGACAGGAACTGGCTGCGCGGCTGCATAGGCCCGCCGGCAACCCAGTGGGTGCCCTGGGTGAACAGCGAGACGTCGAGGGTGACACTGAGGGGAGAGTCGAGTCCGTGCCGGGAGGCCAACCAGGGCCGATCGGCAGTAGCGGACTCGGAGTAGGTGATCGGCTGGAGATCCACGCCTGATTCCTCCGGGCAAGCCTTAGCGAGTCAGCACAGTCACCGGGTGGTGCCGTCGTCCGCGGGCAGGGGCGCGGTCCCACGGATGGTCGGGGTCGCGCTCAGGACGCCTTGAGGTGCCCGCGGCGCCGGGCGATGTCCAGGCCCCGAGCCCCCGGTCTGGCAGGGGTGCCTCCAGAGTTCGGGGGCGGGCCGTCTGCCGGGGCGCCGGACGGCGGCGGTGTCAGTGCCTGGTGCCCGAACAACTCGGGACGTCGACGCTTGAGGTCGTCGGCCGCCGCCGCCACTGCCGCTTCGTCGGCATCTGTGTCCACGAGACGCTCCAGGAGGACGGCGGCGTCGTCCAGGTCAGCACTGGTCGCTCCGAGCCCGACCAGCACAGCGCGCCGTGCGGCGTCACGCTCGCGGGCAAGAGCGGCAGCTTCCCGTTGGACGATTTCCTGCTCGCGTTCGGTGACGGTCTGCTCTCGCCGCTCCGCTTCGCTGAGCAGCGCACGCTCGGCTTCCTTGCGGGACTGCTCCGCATCGCGCTGTCCCTGGACGAAGTCGGTCAGTGCCTTGGTCGAGTCGAAGCCGAGCTGGCCCAGGAGATCCCGCACACCGGCGCGACGGCCTTGGTCCTTTTCCCGGGCGAACAATTTGGAGAGTTCGTACTGGGGAACAGCGATTGTGCCGGGGTCAGGGCTGTCGTCCCGCGGCTGATTGCTCGGGTCGTCCGACGATGCGCCGAGCACGGGCAGGATGGGCCGACCGTCCCGGCGGTAGCCGATTGGCGCGAGGGGGAGTGGGCGCATGGCGCGGGCCCTGGTCACAGGCAGTCTCCTGGCCCAAGCGCCCCCGCGCAGGCGGAGTCTAACCCCGGGACCGCAATGAATCGGAAACCCCGGTAGCACAAGGGGACGCATGCCCTGCACCGAGCTTGTTCACGGCGAGACCGGCGGCCACCACGCTCGCCCAGGCGGTAGTGGGGGTAGCGACGAGGTGTGCTTTCAGGTGCCTCTCGTGGGGGCCTAATGGCCTCCGATCAGTGCTTCGGACCGGCTACCGGCAGGCCATCGCTGTTCTGGAAGAGGCGGCCCGGATGGGAGAAAGGCGAATCACTCGGACCAATGGGGTAGGCGAAGCCGTCCTTGATGTAGTTGGTCTCTCCGAGTACCCAAAAGTAGAGGTCGACCAGTCGGTCTCGGGGAACGAGCTTGAGACCACTCCCTCCAATGTGCCCGTAGGCGTTACGCCGAGCAAGCGGCTTGAGCAGCTCAATAAGCTCCAACCCGTTGCCCAGCCCAGCAACGGCGGCTGTGGTCGCCGCGGTAACAAGATCGGCCAGCTGGAGGTGCGGGACGTGATCGGAGGGGGCGGTCACGATGGGCATCACCACACGGTCGGGTTTCACATAGGTCGTGCCGAACGTAGTGAGGTCCAACGCCTCGGCCAACCACTTCGAGTGATCCTTACTGCCGCCGCCTGGTTCGTCGGCGATGACAACGCCGCGCTGGTCAGTGGTCTGCAGCTCCCTCTCGATGCGCTCATAGAGGTAGCTGAGGATCTTTGTGGCGACGTCCTTCTTCTCCCCCTCCGCGCAGCCGCGGTCCCAGATCACCACGGCCGTTCGGACGCCACACTGCGCGGCGATTTCCAACATCCGACGGCGTGCACTCTTCACCACGTCCCCGCCAGCATTCGCCAGCCAGCTCCCCTTAGATGACTTCCACTTGAACTCCTCGCCGGCGGGCATGTTGATATCGATGCGGAGTTGGTCGATCGCGCGGCTATACACCGCCACCTGATCCTCCCGGAACATCACGGCACCTACCGAGACGAGCTCACCGAGGGGCTGGCGGCGCGGGCGCTGCTGTCCGCTGTCGTCAATGAAGACCAGCTGCATCCGTCCTCTCCCATCCCTGAGCCGCGGCATCTGGCTGTGGGAGTTCTCCCCTCGCGGCTCCAGGTGCAAGAGCGTATGCCGGAACCAGAGCGCTGTGCCGGGAAGTTCGCCACAGGTGCGCGCCAGGCGGCGGTGCTACGGTCCTCAGCCACACCGGTCGGCCGGCCCCGTGAGGAAATGCCCCGCTCGTGGGGCTGGCGAGCTGTGCCACCGGACTGCGACAGGGAAAGAGCTACAGGTCCGCAGACACGGCAAGCACGGATCGCGAGATCCTACACTCCAGCCGACGGCCAGCTCCGTCCTTTGTCTTCGATCCCATGCGTTCCTCCTACGACGGCCATTCGGTCACGGCCGCCAGAGCCCGAGGAAGCCGAGCCCCCGCGTCAGGTTCTTTCTGTACAACAACGCGACCCCCAGGACGCCCACGCTGAAGATTAGGACGACCGTCACTGGATCGGACAGTGCGAGGAAGCCCGTGGCGGCGGCTCCGACCGCGATGACGACGGCAAGGCTCGCGAGGCGCAGCGCTTCCCAGTCCCGTCCTGCCTCATAGCCCTGCAGCGAATCTTCGTCCAAGAGCGCACCAAGACGTCCGTCGGCGTATTGATCGGCGATCCGGCTCAGATGGTCGACCAATAGAGGAAGGGCTTGATCCCCCTTCACGTCGATCTGCTTCTCCGCGTCATTCAGACACTGCACGACTCGCCGTACATGCGCACGTGCTTCCTTCCGTCGGTCGCTACGACGAGGAAGAGTCCCCCGGTCCCGGTGGGCACGCCGCAACGCCCTTCTGACGTCGCTCATAGAATGGGCGAGTTTTCGCAGGCCCTCTGTCCGCTCTGGTCCGATGGTCTTGAACACGGCCCCACACCAACCGACCGCGTCTAGAGCGTGTGCGGCTAGTCTGAAAGTCCGTAACTCCACCCGAAAGATGATGACGAACATACGGGCCACGAAGATCCAGCCCAGTAGCATCGCCACCAGAACCCCCATCGCCGTGCCGGCCACGATGCCGATCAGGATAGGCACCAAGAGGGTCGGAGCCTCCGATATTCCGGTGGTGTAGCGTTCCGCAAGACCCTTTTGTTCTGCCAGCACTCCGGGCATCACGGTCGGGGCAGTGTTGATCAAAGCCACGAAGCACACCATGAGCACATAGAGGGCTCCCAGCCGCCTATACGGACTCGGGACCTCTCGCTCCCGGAAGTACACCCGCACTGCCGCCCGTAGCCCAGCGGTTATCGGCCGCTGGACCCCCAGTGCCTGATGCACTGCTGTGATCCCGACTGTGCACTCGCGAACGTGCAGCGCAGCACTCCTTGCTCGCTCAGACGCGGGACGCTTCCAGCGAGCCAGCAATCGTGCTCGTACCTCACTAACCCGCTCTCGGCCTCGGGGCACTGTGCCGTGTGGCCGCGGGGCCGCCTGGGAATCACCGGCCGTTGTCACGCCGTCAATCGTGAGACCTCAGACAGAGAATCGGGCGGGAAAGCGGAAATTCACAGAGATTGCCCCGGCGCCGTCACGCGGCTGGGGCGCGCGACCTAGCGCCCGAGCTGGCTCGCACAGCGCCCTGGCCAGGACGAATCTCCCCGATGGCCAAGGTCGCACCTGCCAACGTTCGTGGTGGCGAGGAGACCCGCCCACGCATGCGCGTCACCCCCTGGGGCAGGGACAGTCACGCCCGCCACGCGCGGCCCCGAGTGGCTCGCGCCGTGAGGCGGTGTCTTTGTTTCGAAGGCAGTTGCGCCACCTGGATGGTCCCGTTGACTCAACTAGAGACCACATATTCGCAGCTCAGAGGCACCTTCTGCTAGCTTCCCGGCCATGCTTGAAACGAGCGGTTCCGCCCGGGATCTAGCCGGTCATGCTGGGACTGCCGCCACCACGGTCAAACTCACAGCCCCGTCGAAGCCGACCTGTGGCGAGTACGTGGCAGAGCTCTGGCCGTGGACATCTTCCCGGGCCAGGCCCCAGCTCGGCTCCATCGAGGGCCGGGTCGTACGTTCGGAGCGGGGACTGAGGGAGTATCACAGCCTGGGGGCGCGAACTGAGTTAGCGCCTAGCGGCGAGGGCCACTCCCAGCATCCGGGCGAAAACCTCAACCATCGTGACGTCATCCTGGTGCAATTCACTTGGCCTGAGGCAATCGACCGTCAGGAGGCCAAAAGACCGACCTCCCGCAGTGACTGCGCTGGTGATATAAGTCTTATAGCTGTCACTATCGGGCTTAAGATCCGCAGGTAGCTGATCAACGTCGGGGACAAACCGACTTGCGCCCTCATCGAGCAGCTTCAGCAGCTCCCTTCCGCGCCTATCAGTTTCCCTAAATACTGTGACTGGAGCGACATTTCGGCCAGACCATAGGGCGTTCTGACACCTTATTTCACGCGATCCCGGGGCCATGTTGGGCGTTTCTTCTAAAAAGCACGCTCGAGCATCCGGCGGACCGATCAGGTTGGCAGTCAGGGAGACGATGGCCAACTTCGTCTGCTGCTTGAGCGCTCGCCTTTCAGTCACGTCCGCGCTGGAGACGATGTGATCCAGGTTGAGCGCGAGCGGAACCAAGACGTCCTCGAAGGCTCTACGTTGATTCTTGGTGGCGGCCTCGGCGGCCTGATGTGCCGTGACTACGCGCTGGTTAGACAGCCAGATAGTTATCAGCGTAGCTGCCGCACCGACACTGGTGATCGTCCAGAACACCCAACTCGACATGCCTAGGCCGATGACCATCTGAGCGACATATGCCAAGCCGGCCAACCCGCCAGTAGCGATCATGCCCTTGCCCACCTGCAACCCCCTCCCCCAGCACTCCCCCCGGGCGGCCACTGTAACGGACACCACACAGAGAGTAGCCCAAGTGGGCGAAATCCGGTTCAGTCCCGGTCCGCTCGGGTATTTCTCGGCTAGTGTGTTAGATCGACACACGTTGGCGCAGCCAGTCTCAACGTGCGCGCACCGTTGCCTCGTACCGTCCGCGGTCGCAGGACTGCGCAGAGACCGGGGCGCCGATCCGCGCAACGCAGGCTTCGTTGCCCGATGATGACGAGCGCTCACCTCGGGTTCAGGGATGGAGCCTATGGCCAGCCACGACGGTGGAGGAGCGCGCGACACTGAGTCCTGGGGGGATTCGAGTATGGTAACAACCGCGGGCGTTTGGAGCGGCATCGCGTTAGAAGCTGACCCTCGAGTGAGGGAGTTTCAAGCTGACCCTGCTGCATACATGGAACAGCGCGCCAGCCTATTGCGGTCAGGCGATCTTGACACAGAGGAGGCACGTCTCCTCAAGCAGAAGAATCAGCGCTTGCGCGCGGCGCTGTCCAGTCTGTGGCACATCTTCCGTAGCAAGTGAACCCACGCGTGAAGTGGAAGGCTTGCTGATGCCTCTCGAGTCCGTCGCCAATTCGCGGACGCGAGAGTACCATCAGGTCGTTCCAGCGAGCTGAACTGCTGAAACCTGTGAGATACACAAGCTCTCCGGAGTCGTGCGTCCTATGGACTGATGTGCTTTGTGACAGCGGCGGATCGCGGGGGCAAAGCACCTAAGGGATCGTGCTTACCGAGTGTTTTCCAACCTCACGGGGTTGACCGCGAGTTGGACACTCCTGCGCAACGATGAAGCTCCTGGTGGACGGGTTCTCGACCAAGATCACCCTGTCCGCCAGGAGCGTTCGTGTGCTTGTCTACCCACCGACCATCGGTACCGGGCGGTGGCCATGGCTCACTACGACACTCCCGACTGGCGCCGCGCCTACCACCTGTGCCTGTGGCCCGCCCTGCCCGACGGCGCCCGCACCGGCTGGTACTGGTGGAACCCCGCCACCATGAACCGACGGGACTTCACCCGATGAACCGGCCCCTGCCCCCGGGGCTGCTGCCACCCGACCTGCCCCGTCTGGAAGCACTCAGGGCATGGCACGCGATGTGGGTCGGCCTCATCGACCAGGCCATCACCGATCTCAAACAGCAAGAAGCCGAACGCGCAGAGGGCCAGCGGCGCCGGCCACCACCGCCGGAGTGGACCATCGAACACGCCCTCGGGGGACCGCACCTGCTCACCGCCGTCCACACCGGCGACTGCTGGCTGCTCCACAAAGCCGGCCGCATGCGCGCCGTCGACCGCGCCGCCGCCCTCCAGGCCCTGGCCGATGGCGTCGAACCATGCGGTTTCTGCCGTCCGGACACCGCCCTCGGCATGATCGACTAGAGAACGCGATTCACCTTGAGATGAGAGTCACCCGAGGAAACGGACAGGCACCCCTCATGCTGCGCCGCTGAGGACGTCATTCGAACGGGGCGGCTCCAACGACGGCGAAGGGTCCCCGTTCCCGGCAGACTCCACTTCCGGCAGACCCAGATACTCACGAACAGCAGCTGCATCACCCGTGGCATCAGCAAGTCGGCCAGCCGCAGAGAATGACCTCGACTGAATGCGTGCGATCTCCTCGGTCGCATCCTCAATCGGGAAACCGGCGCCGATCAGCATCCTGATCCCAGTCTCCAGCGACAGGACACCCTCCCTCACGCCAGTGACAACGAGCTCCAGAACACCCGCCTGATCGGTCGGCAGGTACGCGCCGAACACCACCTGGGCGCGGGGCAGCTGGCCGATGGGGATGCTGCCGCCGAGCTGGTAGAGGCGCAGCACCATCTTCAACAGCAGGGGGTACTTCGAGGCCCGGGCTAGCCGCATGGACCGGACCATCGCGTCCAGGGGGCCGAAGGACAACTGCATCGCGTATCCGGAGGGGACCTCGGCGGGATTGATCGTCCCCAGGACACTTCCGGGAAGGCGGCTGACCACCGACAGCCTGTCCCGCAGGGAGTCGACATACGACCGCAGCTCGGCGAGTTGGGCCGAAGTGTCCACCGTGCTCAGCCGCCCGTTCTCACCCAGCGGCCACACCATGCCGGGTTCGAGCCGGACGGGCAGCGGCTGTCCCGTCGCGCGGTCGACAGGCAGTCGTGCTCCAGACAGTCCGATGACCGGCGAGCCCGTTGTGGCGCTGGCGCGCTGGCTGTCGGTGTCAGCGGCACCAAGGTCGTCAAGGAGCTGAGCGATTGCCATCAGGCTCGAAGTTCCGAAGTGCTCGGCGCCGACAATGGTGTTCGGGACGTGCACTATCGGGAGGAAGTCGAAGCCGAGGTCGAGGCGGTTCAGGAGCTCGCCGTCCTCGTTGCTGCGGATCCGCGCTCGGGCCAGCGACAGGGCGTCGAGGTCGTCGCCGACATCGGCGAGGTCCCACTCGGCGTCGGTCAGGTAGCAAGTCTCAGTGCTGGGGCGTTCGGACCACGGGTAGATCCGCGTGATCTCACCGGCGTTGCTGATCGGCCCGAGCTCGTACGTGACGCGCCGCAGGACTCCCTTCCCGTTGGCTGCCGGGCCATCGTGGCGCTCCCACACGAAGTGGACCCGTGTCGGGTAGGTATCGCCTCCGATTGCGCTGTCCGGGAGGACAGGGAAGTAGAAGCCGGGGTCCAGAGTGCTCAGGACCGGGCGCCCCTTCGTCTTCGACCAGGCCAGAAGGTACACCGTGTCACCGAGGCAGACTGCATTCCTCTCGGCATGCTGCACGCGCATCCATAGGTGTTCATCCTCCGCCCAGCTCTTGAGGAGCTTCTCGGCCACGCCTGCACTTGCGTCCTTCTCCGCCTCCGGAACCGTGATCTTCTGGGTCTCGCCGAGGAGGTGTGCAAGCGTCTGGTCGACGATCACGGCAGCATCGCCGTACTCGCGCCGGTCCTCACCGCCCTCGTCGAGCAGAACAGCCGCCTGATTCGTGTCGTAGGCGCTCAGCACCGTGTAGGCCGCGAGCCGGCGACGTTCCGTATCCGGCACCCATGTGGCGGCCACCGCACCGGGGAATCGGTTCGCCCTCCCATGAGCCGCCTGCTGGAAGGCGGGTTTGAAGGACAACGCCCCCCAAGCATCGATAACCAGCTCTCGTAACCGTCGCATCGCCGCTCCCTGTTGATCAGGCAAAGTCGGCGGAGCCTAATCCTCGGGGCAGCCAGAGCCGACACGGCAGCTGCTCGGCAAGGGCGCCGGCCTTGCCGCACAGGACTCCGCTCCCTGAACGTCGCGACGAAGGACGGCTATCCACAGAAGTTGGCTGTGCCTGCACAGAGTTGAGGAAAGCCCGGCACGTCTCGACCTTGATAGCTAGGGTCAGCGTGGTTACGGCTCTCGCTCCCATCTCGCTCGCTCGTTCATGTGTTCGAGCATCGCATGCGAACGATGGAGGGAGAGTGAGATGGGCAAGCACGAGAAGCCGAGAGGCTGGCGGCCTACTGGTCGCCAAGTCTGGTTACTCATCCAGGTGTTGATCTGGACGTGCAGCCACCTCGGCGACCAGTAGCCGAACACGGTGGGCATCGGTCGTCTGGCCGGCCAGCTACGGCGGCCGGTGCTCACCAACAGTTGAGACGGTTCTGAGAAACATCTCAACACATCCACGGTGAGGGTAGCGCGATGACCCATATAACTTGACGCACTCGCTCAACCCTGCGGCAAGTTATAAGTGACAGCTCCGGCACATTGCTCGCATGTCGGTAGACGCATCGCCAGCGCACCACGTGGCGCACTGGCCCGTCTCTTCGAGTCCCACTGCTCGACCGGTGTCAGGAGCCGTTGATGGAGGGTTCGCCTGTGTAGACGCTGCACGTGTCGTGCTCGCCCGCGTGGGTCGATCTGGCCCTGGTTGTTGTGGACGTGGATGCAGTCGCGTCCGGCGCCTGCCTGGATGCTTCTAGTCAGGGTGTCGTTGATCGTGATGGTGTCGTCTCCGTTACCCGTCTGGATCTGGGTGCGCATTGAGGAGGAAGCCGCCGGGGCCTGTGGTCGCCGTACTGGTCGTCAAGGGGATGGGAGCGGCCTACCACCGTGAAGGGGGTCAGGTCGACGCTCACGGTGGCGGTGCCCGTTGGGCCGACGGATATGACAAGCCGGTCAAGCGAGCGCATGCGGGCGGCGTGGCGGCTACGGCCAGAAGCACCAGCGCGCCGTTCCACCGCACACCGAGCCACAGGCGGTGAACGACAGCGCATCGCTCAGATTCGGCGAGACGGGCGTCTGCCTTGCGTCACCTCTCTCACTGTCGCCGCAAACCCGCAAGACCTAGCCTCATGGGCGCGACGAGCCACGGCGCCTTTGCAGCGCTCGCCCCCGCCGCCCCTGAGAGATGCCGAGGGTCTCAAGCCAACCGACACTAGAGAGCCAGCGATCGTCCCCCGTAGGCCAAATGACAGCAGCCCTCTCCGAGTGCGCGAGTCTGATCACGCCCTCGTCCGGGGGCTCCGACAGCAGAACCGCCCTTTTCGGGTTCTCCAAAAATTGCGTGTAATCAGCCAACTGACCAAGCGCCATCCGTACACTTTCGCGATCCGCTTTAACCTTCGCCTCGATAAGAAGATAGGCGCAGTCCACCCAAATATCAGTGAACATCGGCGAACAATCGAGCGTATGGCGGATCTGCAACCGGCTCGTCTGATGACCGTTACGGTGAAGGTATTTACAGAACCTGATGACTAGCTGGTTCTCTGGGCGGAGTTCCGTGTAGTCGGCCGACAACCCATTACGCAGCAGGTCACCTCGCTCCACGTCCTTCATGACCACCACTCGCGAGTCACACACGGCGGCTAGCTGCCCTGGGATATGCGCGACTGTGGTGACAGGTCGCAGCTTAAATACGGGCGGACAGTAGAACCCGTTGTTGACCGCAACGATCGCCGGGGGTACGACCTCTTCCAGGGTGAACTCGTCCACGTAGCGTGCCGTTGAGCCGCCTGCTTCAAAGAGATGGATGGGTTTTCCCTCTTCGATAGACCGCCGCACCCCGGCATTGTCCGGCCGATCCAGTGTGTCTTTAACCTCTCGACGATCAGTAAGGTAGGGTGAGGATCCGGCGTAGTAGAAGCACCCATCGCTTTTCCAGCCTGCCTGGGGCAGTCCCGGAGCACTCCTGAACGCAAGGCCGACGTGGGGAGACGAACTCCCCGCTCGAATCCCACGTATCTGATCGAGGACACCATGTTCCTTGAGGAAATCGAGATCTTGAAACTCCCCGGGTCGCATCCTTAGATACCCGGACCGGGTCAATGGATTGGTACGCCTCACATCTGCCCCCGACTCGACAACGTCACTTCACAGCAAGGCACATGGGCAACGTACAGCCCCATACCGACAATCATCCTTCTTACGGCCTGGGGCCCGGAGAATACGACCTCCTGTTCCAGCTCCAGGGAGGCCGCTGCGCCATCTGTGGCGGAACCAGGCGGCAGCGACGCTCGGTCGATCACTGCCACACCGCGCAACTCGTCCGACTGCTACGCCGCATGTGCAACGGCCGACTCCTCACCGCAGCCAGAGACCAGCCCGGCGTGCTCCGCGCGGCGGCCCGGTACCTCGACGACCCGCCCGCCCCACGCCTTATAGGCCGGCGCTTTTATCAAGGTAAGGGCACGTGACCAAAACGCACTACGAACTTAGCTCGTAATCAACCCTGTGCCGTAGGCCGTGAATAGAGTGTGGTAGTTACGTTCATCTGAGGCGGCTACCACTCGTATTCCCACCACGCTAGTTGCGCCGCTCGCCTGAGCTCGCACCGAGAGATCGTCAAGTGCAGCCTGCAACAAAGGATGTTCCCCGCTGTGCACTATGAGGGTCGCCGCTATCGGCGTTGACCAGATTGGAAAAGTGTCCGTGGTGAGCAGAGCTATGTTTGCCATACTGCCAAACTAACGCAGATATGGCTCGCGCGCCCTGCCAGCCACGGCAGCGCTTTACCCTTCTCATCGTCTGCCGGACAAGCGACCATCGACAGCCGTCCCGGGGCTCGCAGCAGCGTTGAGATCGAGGAACAGGTCCGTCAGAGCCCAAACACAGGCGTCCAGGAGGTCAGGTGACTTCTCCTCCTCCCCTGACGAGCCCACATAGCTGGTCATCTGCTCTTCGAGCTGGGCGTATGTGCGAGCCGGGCCGGCGTGGGTGATGCGGGACTGCTCGTACAGCATCGCCACCGGCGCCGCCCGAGCCCGCTTGCTGCGGGTCGCGTGAACGATTCTCCAGGGGACTGTCGGGTCTACCGCCTGGAGCAAGGCGGGCAGGTAGTCGCCGCCGTTGTTCGCTTCGATGACGACGCAGTCGGCCTGGTGCTCGTGGTAGAGCGCGGCGGCCCGGCGCATCGCGGCCGTCGGGGTGTAGCGATCTTGCTCGGCGTGCAGGAGGAAGCCGCGGGGCCGCCGGTCGCCGTACTGCGTGTCGAGTGGGTACGAGCGGCCCGCCACGGTGAACGCGGTCAGGTCGGCGTTCTCCGTGGTGGTGACGGCCGGGTCGACCGACACCACGAGGCGTTCCAGCGGCGGTAGGTGGTGGCGGCCGATCCTGAAGTCCTCGACCTCGAACATCCACTGCTTCCACAGGGCGCCTTCGACGTCCTCCAGCAGGACGCCGTCGAGTTCTTGCTGGCCCAGCCGGGTTCCGCCGTACTCCGAGTCAAGCTCGGCGAGTGCCGCGCCGGACAGGTTGGCCCGGTTGTCCTCGGTGCGGCCGGTCGTCAGCACGACGCGCGGCCCGGACTGGTCGCCCCGCTGCTCGTTCTGGCCGCGCCGGACGAGCTTCTTCACGTGGGGCAGTGGCTTCGGGGTGGTGGAGATGACGACCTGCGGGGAGGGGGCCTCGCGCAGGCAGAACCACAGCATGTCGTACACCGACTGGGCGGTGTGCCGGTTCCAAGCCGCGTACTCGTCCAACCAGCCTTTGTCGAAGGCGAAGCCACGCAGGTTGTCAGGGGTCTCGGCGCCGAACCCGTAGATCGCGGAGCCGTTCTTCAACCGCAGGATCGTCAGCCCGTTGCCGGGGCTGTAGCGGCGTACGTCCTCGGGCGGGATGACCGACAGGAGACCGCTCTTGGGGGACTCGAAGCAGATCTCCTTGACGAGGGTGGCGTTCTTCGCGACGACCGCGATCACCGTGCCGGGTTGGCTGGTCCACTCCGCGACGGTCTGGGCCGCGGTGCGCGTCTTGCCCCAGCCACGGCCGGTCAGCAGCATCCACGCGGTCCAGGCGCCGAGCGGGATGCGCTGGGCGGCGCGCGCATGCCTGTGCAGCCAGCCTTCATGGGGAAGGCCGTCGCAGTCGGAGACGTCGCACGCCCACCGTCGAGCGGCCTTCTCATCGGCCTCCAGGAGCGCGCTGATCTCGGCGTGGAGCTGGGCATCGGAGATCTGGGAGGGGTCGGGCAGGCCGTCCGGTCGTCCGGTCACGACTCGTCCCCGCCCCCGGCTGCGATCCGCGATTCGAGTTCGCGGCGCAGCTGCCCCATGCGGGCCCGGCGTTCCTCATCCGTCAGCTCCGTGACGTCGGGCATATCCACGGAGGTCTTCACGGCGGCAGCGGCCTCGGCCTGGTCGATCCCGTACGCCTGCCGCTCGATACGGATGGTGACCTCCAGCCAGCGGACCAGGTCGGCCGGGGTGAGGCGTGCCGGGTCGAGCTGCTGAAGCTGCTGGACGATCTTGGCCTGTGCGGCGGAGGCGAGGCGCGCATGCCGCCGTACGACGTCGCGGGTCGCCTGCTGCCGCTCGGCCCGCCAGATGCGGTCCTGCTCGCGATCCCACGCTTCGGCCCGCAGCACCCACTGGTGGGCATCGGACCAGCGCTCGACAAGGCTGCGGCCCTTCTTCAGGGTGGAGGCGACCTTGCGGACGCTGCGGGACAGGCCGAAGTCGCGGTAGCAGACGAAGGCTTCCCACGCTGCCGTGGACTCGCCAGCTTGCCGCTCCCACGCGTCGGCGCTGCCGCCCACCGCTGCCTCCCTTCGCTTACGCCCGCCGCTTCTTGCCCCTCGTTCCTTCGCCGTGGTCCGAACCGTGCTGTCCGTCAGGCGCTGGCCGCCATCGGCCCGGCCGTGCTCAAGTCCGGGTCCCGCAGCCCCAGGTGCTCCAGCAGGTCGAGGCAGTCAGCGGCCATCCGCGCCTTGTCGTCGCCGACGGCCCGCGCGGCGATCTGCAGCGCGGCACGGCGCCGGACGTCGATGGGGAGCGGAGTGACCGACAGCGTCCGCTGCCAGTCCGTGTTGTCCTTCGCCAGGTTCACGCGGCGGTGCCTTCCTGCGGGAGGTGCTGCGGTTCCAGTGCGCCGTCCAGGAGCTCGGCCAGGGCGAGGGCTTTGCGGAAAGGCTCGTCGGCCAAGTCCTCGGCGAGGTCTCTGGCCAGTCGGGCAGCGCTGCGGTGCACGGTGGTGAGGTGATCGATCTCCGCGTGCAGCCTGGCGGTGGTGTCCGCCTCTTCGCCGGCCAGGTCGGGGACTCGGATACGGGAGTGTGGTGTCATCGCGGTCTCCTGAACTGGGCGGGAAGTGCAGCACGTTGTTGGGCGGGGCCCAACACGCGCAAGACCGTGGGGAGATCGCTGGGCCGCCACACGGCGACTTCGAATCCGGAGTCCGCCAAGTGCGCAAGCCAGATCCGCTGAGCGGGCCTGATGCGGCCGATCTCGCTCTTGAACTCGACGAAGAGCGTGCGGCGCAGCGCCGTGTGACCGAACACTTCGTCAGGCCAACCAGCGTCCGAGCGTCGGGAGTCAGCCGTGTGGTACTGCAAGGTCCAGCCGTACCGGGTGGCGACCTCGCGCACCTGGCGGCGCCACTGTTCCTCACTCGCCCCGTGGGCCCGCTCGGCGGACTCCGTGACATGCGGCATCCACTCAGCCTCCAGTCTCGCCAGGGGCGCATAGCGTTCGCCCAGGAGCTTGCGGTACAGCTGCTCCTCCGCCGCCGTGCGCACCCCGCTCATGCGGCACCTGCCAGGTAGTCGGCCGCCCACAGCTCCAGGGCCCGCCACCGCTGGTCCGCCGGGATGTCCTCGGTCCGGACCATCCGGTCGATGGCCTGCTGCACGAGGGCGGCTGCGTCGGCCGGCATGGTGCGAGTGGCCAGCACCGTCTCGATGGGGGCCGCTCCCTTGCGGGTGGCCAGCTCACTCTCGGGGTCGTACCAGCCCTCAGTGAGCTCGCCGAGGTGCCGCTCGAACGTCGCCAGGATGATCGCGAAGGCCGCCGCAACGTTTCCGATGTTGTGCGCGGCTTTCGTCGTGTCTAAGGCGTCCAGGACCGCCTCGTACTGCTCCATGCGGGCCAGCCACCTACTGTCGGCTGAGGTCACTTTGCGAGCCGTCTCCAGGGCCTGCTCGGCAGCGTCCTTCTCGTCGGGCAGGAACGTGATCGACACGGTCGCGAAGTCCAGGTTGGCCTCGGCGAGCGAGGGCACCGAGACCTCTTCGAGGAGCTCCAGAGTCTTGTCGTCGAGTCCCGAGTACAGGCGCATCGACACGTCCTCCAGCTCCTCGTACAGAGCCTTGAGGGTGGCCGGGTCGTCCTCGCCCGTGATCGCGTTGTGCGACAGCTGGAGAGCGATCTGCTTCTGCCGGGGCAGCGGGTCATCGATCTCCAGCCAGAAGATCGTGGCAAGGCCCGCCTCGATCGCGGCCTTGGTGCGGTGGTTGCCGGACAGCACGATGCGCCGCCCGGAGGCGGCGTCGTTCCACACCAGTGGCGTCGACGTCAGGTGGCCGTCCTCGCGGATGTTCGCCGCCAGACGCTGGAACTGCTCGTGGCGCATGAACCGGGCGTTCACGTCGAGCAGCGTCAGCTCTCGCGGGTCGCCCTCCACGATGCGGGGCTTGCTGAGCTGGCTCACTTGGCTGTGCCCTCCTCAACTTGATCGGTACGTCCGTGCTTGCGTGTCCACTCGGCGAAGCCCTCGGCCAGCGACCAGCGGCCCAAGTCGCTGCCGTAGTCGAGCTGGTAGCGGTAGGCGGGGTCGGTTGAGTCCTTGCGGGAGTGGAGCTTCAGCAACCCGCGGTACTTCATCGACGCGGGCCGCTGGGTGAAGGCGGTGGTGTTCAGCCGGGTCAGCCGGGTGTTCATGGTCCGCTGCGCCAGGAACTGCGCCTCCGTGGACAGCGCCGCGTACAGGACGAGCTTGGCCAGGCGCGGGTAGGAGGTCGGCGAGACCGGGAAGTCCGACAGCAGGTACACGTTGTGCGGGTCAAACTTCGGGCTGGAGAACGCGAACGAGCCGACCACGACACCGTCGACGAGGACGGCGAGCGCCATCGTCGGGGTGCCGGGCCGGATGTTGTGGTTCATGTACTGAGAGCGCAGCGTGGAGAACTGGCCCATGGTCAGCGGCGCCAGTGACAACATCTCCCCGAGCGTCTGGCCGGGCCGCAGGCGCGGCGACTTCACGGGCTCCAGGCGCTGGGAGGGACGTACGATCCGGGAGCGGGGCACCGACGAGTACACGTTGATCGGCACGCCCCGGTTCGCGGTCTGCACCTGCCCGCGCAGGTGATCGGCCAGTTCCTCCACGTCGAAGTGCAGACCGAGCACCCAGTGGGGCCGGTCCGTGATCCGCTCGATCAGCGTCGCCTTCGCCGCGTCGTCGAGCGTCGGGTACTCGGGCACCGGCCACTCCAGGTGCTTGTCGAGGGCCGCGAACTGGCTCTCATAGTCACCGGCGAAGAACGGCGGGAACGCCACGACCGGGGCGTCCGCCGGGACTTGCTCGGCCAGCCACTGGTTGACGTCCATCGCCGCGTAGCTGCCCAGCCTGAGCGGCAACGCTTCGATCTTGGCGACAGTCTTGGCGTGGAGCTGCTCGAACTGGTCGCGGTAGGCGCGCAGCATCCGCCCGTAGTAGGGGTGGCGTTCCTTGCCGACCCACTGGAAGAAGCGGGTGCCGAGCATGACCACAGCGAGGGACCCGGCGCGGCCGTCCATGTAGGGGTCGATCCAGTTGAGGTGTTCGGCGGACTCGGGCCGCAGTGAGATCGGCAGTTCGCGCCCGGCGAGGTACCAGCCGATCGCGGACGAGTAGAGCTGGACGTCGCAGCCGTGGAGGGTGAACCCGGTGTCGTGCAGAACGCGTTCGATGGTGAAGTTCCCGGAGCAGCCGATGTAGATGTCGTCGGCCTGGCCGGTCCACTGGGTGGCGTGCTCGTGGATGATCGCGCGGAGGTCCGCGGGTATCGAGCCGTGGAACACCGCGATCTCCCCGCCATCGGTAGTCGGTCGTTGATCCTGCGCGGGTGCGCAGGGGTGGGATACGGGTCCGGGGACGGCAGGGGGCTGCCTGCGCGTGCCGGACCGCCGTGGAACCAGGAGGCGCGGGGGACGCCTGGATGGTTGGCTCCGGGGCTGGTTGGCTCCACACCACAAGCCCGTGTGGACGTATCCCGAGCGCCGGGCCCGACTCGAACGAGCTCTTCCCCACCGGGGGTGGGGCGTGCTGCCTGTTGCACTACCGGCGCGCGCCGGGGGATCGAGATGATCTCCCGTCGACCCCAGGAACACTAACAGACACATGTCTGTCTGGACACATGTGTCGGGCGTGATGCCACGCCCGACACATGCCCACCCCGCCCCGGGGGCTACTGCTCTTCGTTGCCGAGCAGCTCCATCAGATCGATCGTGCCGTACCCGCAGGGGTCAGGGGCCGAGTCGACTGGAGCCAGGCGCTGCACCGTCGCCACCTCGAACAGCTCGTCCTGTCCGGGCGGTGCCGGCTTGGGCGCGAGCCGCGCGTCGAAGTCCGCAGGGGTCAGGTCGACCCACCTACGCCGCCCCCCGGTCTCACTCCGAGCGGTCACAGGAGCCGCCCCTGCTCGTAGGCCGGACCCGTGGCCCCGAGTTCGCGGACATTCGCACCGACCCGTTCCTGCCACCACTGCGCGAACATCCGTCGGTGGCACCACTGACCCGATTTGGCTAGGTCCTCGAAGCAGAGCAGCACGAGGCGCCCGTCCCCCGCCGCCTGGGTAATCTCCTCGAACCTGCGCGCGAAGAACGCCGGGCCGTGGCCATCGAGCTGCGCCCGGTAAGCCGCAGTGAACTCCGTCCGCTCCGACCCGAAGTAGTCCCGACTCGGGGCCGCCTCGCGGATCTGGTGCTCGATCCGGTACGGCAGGGTCCAGCGTGGCGCGCCCAGGGTGATCCGGACGGGTACGCCCGTGTCCTGGTTGAAGTCGCTGTAGCGATGCGTGAACAGGTTGAACATCTCTCTCCTTACCGAGCCGCGCCGTGGGTGCACAGGGGGCACTCCGGTTCCGGTTTCTCGTCGTGGCCGTCGTCCTCGTGGGTGTTCTCCCACCCTGCGAGATCGTGGCACGGGTCGCACAGCTGGAGCCCGAGTGCTTCGCGGGAGACGCTGGCCGGTCCGAGCAGGATGCGCCCCTGCCCGTCCACGCCGAACGCTCCAGGGAGCGCCTGAGCTGGGACGACGTCTAGGTGCTTGCCGCATGCGCGACACGGAATGGGCGTGGCGAGCGCTGCCGCCGGCCAGTCCGCGTCCGGGGTGACGACGCCGAGGCTCAGCAGGGCTATCGCCTGGCGGGGCTCCATGGTCCCGTCGGGCTTGATGGTGAACTCCACTGGTGTGCCTTGTCCTTTCCATGGGAGTACGCCCGACCCGGGGCGGGGCGGGCGTCGTGATGCGAGAGAGCCGGGTGGGGGCTCGCACCCCCCACCCGGCTCCCGCGGCTATCCCTTGACCTCTCTGGCTGCGCCCGCCGCGAGGTGGCGATGGAGAGAGACCTTCAAGTTCCGCCCCTCGGCCATCAGTTCAGTGGTGAGACTGTCCTGGCGCGCGTCCCACTTGCGGCGCTCGCGGTCCATCTCTGTGCGGCGCCACTCCCAGTCACCGTTGTCGATGGCGTCGCATTCCTCGGAGAGGCACTGCCGGAGGCTCTGCTTGACGGGGCGCATGTCAATGAGGATCGCGTCGTAGTCGCACAACTTGGTGTGAAGCTCGCTGCCTTCAGGGATCCAGTAGCTCTTGCCGAAGATGCTGACCTCTATCACGTCGGCTTCTTTCCGTGTGAAGTTCAGGAACTTGTTGTTCTTGATAGTTAAATACTATGCTCAATCAGCGTCGCCGTCAAGTGTTATTTATCATTGCTCGGTTCGGGAAACCGCCCCACTTCCGCCCCACTTCCGCCCCACCGCAACCCGGGAAGACTGAGGGGCCCGCGCCTCGCGCGAGCCCCTCCCCAATCACCCTCCGACTTAGGCCGCCGGAGCAGCCTCCGCCTCGACTTCACCCTCGACCTCGACCTCCGCCGCACCGGCCTCAGCCACCATCTCCGCAATCTCCGCATCCATGGGGCCCTCCGCCGCAGCGCCCGCCACCTGCTCCTCGCCCGCGCCTTCTTCCGGCTCCACCTCCAAGTCCGGGCGCACCGCCAGGGACCGCGCCGCCGAGATGGACTTCGCCTTCCGCATCTTCGTCCGCACCCCGCTCAGCGACTTGTGGGCCCGGTCCAGCGCATCCACGTGCCGGGCCACCTCCCCCTCGAACAGGTCGGCCAGCTCGGTCGGCGTGTGCTCCCCCAGCTCCTCCAAGTTCGCCGCGAGCGCCTCCAGCTGCTCTACCAGGCTGCGCGCCTTAACCCGCGCCTTGGTCTTCTCCTCCTTCTCGGCCGCCGTGAGCTCCTTCTCCGTAAAGAAGCCCTCCTGGTCCTCGCCGAGCTTCAGGGCCTGAGCGAAGTTGGAAGCCTCCGTCTCCGTCCGGAAGTTGCCCTTCATGTACTGGGTGACCGCCACCTTCTGGTTCGCCGGCGTCAGCCGCGAGACGTACCAGGCGAAGTCCGCCTTGATGGTGCCGTTCTCCACGAGCTTCGCCACCTCGGTGGTGAGCTCCAGGAGGTCCATCCGCCACTTGATGTAGTCGGTGGTCTTGCCGAACATCTCCGCGATGCGCTCGCTCTGGTAGCCGAACCCGACCAGATCCGCGTACGCCTGCGCCTCTTCCATGAGCGTCATGTCCGCGCGGCCGATGTTCTCGGAGATGCCGAGGATGTAGGACTTCTCGTCGTCCACGCTCTGGACGATCTCCGCCTTGATCGTGGTCGCACCCTCGACCAGATGCATGGCGCGCCAGCGGCGCTCCCCCATGACGATCTGGAACTTGTCGCCCGCGGGGCGCACGACGATCGCCTGGAGCTGACCGACCGAGCGGAACTGGGCCGCGAGCTCCTCCAGCTTCACCTCGTCGAAGAACTTGCGCGGCTGGTCCGGGTTGGGCTCGACGTCGGCCAGCGGGAGGCGCACGAAGTCCAGTGTGGACTCGATCTGGAAGTCGTTGGTGGGCTCGGTGGCGAGCTCGGTGGTGACGGTCATTTCACTGACTCCTCGCACTCTTCTCGCAGGATGAGTTCCTGTGAGGTTGTGACTACATTCTATGTTTCAGAATTTATGGCCGTCAAGTGTTTTTTATCGTAATGGGAGACTCCGCACTGCCCATCAGTTCCTTGCCACCAGCTCTTTCCGAGCCGTATCCGCAGTGCTCCGTGACCGCAAACTGCTTACGTCAGGAGATGGGGCCGCGCGAGGTACAGCCCCCAGTGCGCACCGAATCAACGTGCGGCGCACACATGGGCCGCCAACCCGCCAGACCCTCACCTGCGGCGCCCACGCCGCGCATGCCACTGGCCCGCAGGGGCTTTGCCCTCTTACACAGAAAAGTTGACCCCGTCTCAGCACCTGAGCACCGGGCTCGCGTACGACGCGCCCACATAACACCCCTCAGCTCCCTTGCAGTCGGGCGGGGTAATCTGACAACCTCGATCCCTTGCCGCGCACAGGGTGGTTGCAGCTGTGCGGCTTGGACACGGGGGCGCGAGCGGGGGAGACGAAGCGATGCACATCTCGGCAGAAACCGTCAGACGGCTTGCCGCAGAGATGGAGCACGACGGCGACCACGGCGACGCACCGACCGAGGATTTGACTGCCGCCCAGTTCCTGACTCTCGCCGGGGCGGACGTCAGCACTGAAGGGTTCTTTCATGAATCCAACATGTGTGGAGACAAAGGCTAGGCTTGGCCGCCCGCCACACTGAGCACTTGCCGCTTGGGAGGCTAGGGGGCATCGGCGACCAGACGACAGGGGGAGCGTACGAGTCGCCACCACACCTTACTGATTCGACAGTCTGTTCGCATGACGCTGCCCGATGCCCGGCGGTTCCACGGCGGGCACCGGAGACGCTTCCGACCTATGCGCCCACGCCTGGCGCATCCTCGCCCGTCCCGAAGCCGGTACCCCGGGCCCGGCGGGCGGCGTGGCGGACCGTGTGTGCGGACATCCGCCCCCGCCCCGCCCGGGCGGGCCGTCTAACCCGATCCCCATGACCTCCTGCTTTGACACGTGCGGCAGCAGCTCGTCACTACGGGCTGCGGCAGCCACCGCATCCAGGTACGCATCGATCAACTTCGCCGTCTCACAGGAGAGTGCGCCCCGGACACAACCGCGCTCTTCCCGGTGAACGTGACTCGTGCCGGCCGCTTGCCTGCGGCCGGGGCATAGCCGTAGCGCGGCATCCTGCCGATGTCCCCGGCACGCATCCCTATCCCTGCATCTAGGAACCGACAGGTCCCCCGCCGTTAGTCGAGCCGGCGTTCCGCAGCAGCCGCATCCGAAGCCCACCACATTCCGAGGGCAAACAAGCTCGTAGTGCCTGTCGCCTCATAGAGCGTCGCCAAATCTGACTGAAGCGTGCGGAGACTCACGCCCAGTTCGGTAGCAACAGACTTCACTGCGGCCCCTTCTCCGAGCCGTACCAACATCCGGCGCTGTCGTTTGGTAGTGATCGTTACCGGTTGGGGCCGGTAGATGCCGCCCATCCACGGCTCCGCCCGGTCCCACTGCTGCTCGTAGAGACGGGCGATCAGGGCAACGAGGCCAGAGTGCGTCACGACGTACGCCGAACCGCCCCCGACATGGTCCGTCAGCACCGCCATGCTGCCATCGACGATGACCATGCGCTCGAAGGGAGGTACGGCGGTGCGAATCTCAGCACCAGAGGCTGCTACCGCACGTGCCCATTCCTGCTCGCCGGATCGACTGCGCGCTGAATCCAGGTAGATCGTCCGAAGTTGCACGCCGCGCTCGAGGAGCTCGACATCCCGGGGCAGCGACGCTTCGAGAGAGTGCGGAGGGCGTTCCAGAGGATGGGCGGTCCAGACATAAGACTCCGCAGCATGCGTCGCCTGCGTCAGACGTTGCGTGGCCTGCTCCTTGCGCGCAATCCACTCAACGCCACCACTCGACGGGGATTGAGGAACGCTCTCAATATCGGTGACGATAGCCGACATCTCTTCCATGCGGTCCAGGGCGGCGCGAATCTCCCCCCGCATAGCTGCGAGGAGCTCAGCCTCGGCATGGCGGGGCTTCGCAGCCACCTGCCTCTCGGGGCGGACCAGGTCAGGCTGCGCTAGCCCCCAGTCGTGGAGCTCGGCCAACCCCGGGTCCCCTACTTCAGCATGTCCGCCCCCGCGTAGACAAAGAGCAAGCGCCCGCGCCTGCTCTGAAAGTCCCCTTTTACCTTCCTTGCCCATTTCGCCCCCCTGCATGTTTGTGCATTGCACACCCCCGCACTCCGCGAAACATTGATCACGAGGAGAGAACGGTGAACACTACTCATTGTGACCGGGGGGTTCGGGCGTGTACCCACGCACAGCATTAGCGCAGGGTAGGGCCTTGTGGGGCATATGTCATGCGCAAATGGCCGCCACGGTTTGACCGCAGGTGACGGCGGGGGGGAATCCAGGGGAGATGAAATGATCTTGAAAGCGAAGCTGTTGGTGCTCGCTGCCGTAGCAGCCTTCACCGCGGCCATACTTGGCGTGGGCGGCGCCACCGCCTTTCAGGCAGATCCCACGTGGGACTCTCACCCTCCCGTCACGGCGCAGCCCCAAGACCCCACATGGGATGTTGCTCCGGCATCCGCCACCAACATCGCAAGCAGCGAGCCCACTTGGGATCTCGCGGCCAAGCTGGATCCCAACTGGGGATAGCGAGAGGACTGAGCGGCTGCTCTCTGCGAGGCAACAACTACCAGTAGCGGATGGAGAAGCGGTCTTCGTCGAGGGTGCGAGAACCGCGAACGGTCGCCGGTCCGACCGCCACTTCCTTGACGATGAGTTGAAGCAAGGTCTTCTGTTGTTCGGGGCCGGCTGTCTCATTCCACCACTCCACGATCCCTTCAAGTGTGAGTGGTGGAAGCTCATCCAGGAGGCGGCCTCGACGAACGGCGGCGAGTGCAACCCGGCGCTGGTCCTCCAGGGCCGCCTTCGCAGTGCGGAACTCCGACAAGTTCATCTCTCGGGCACCGTACGCCCGGGCTAGTTCCTGACGGTGCTGAGTGAGTTCCTCAAGGAGCTCGCGCCCCTCTACTGCTTCCTTGGCAACCTGCTCCTTCTTCTCTGCAAGTCGCTTGAGACTGCTCGGACGACTCAGCCGCGCCAAGGCACGC
Source organism: Streptomyces sp. NPDC031265 (assembly GCF_055570295.1). Lineage (NCBI taxonomy): Bacteria > Bacillati > Actinomycetota > Actinomycetes > Kitasatosporales > Streptomycetaceae > Streptomyces > Streptomyces sp. NPDC031265. The sequence continues at coordinate 109,233 of NZ_JBVIHM010000012.1, read as the reverse complement.
TCAGCCACATACTTGTCGAGCGGGTCTGCGCTGATGCGGATCTTGCCGCAGCCTTCGGCCTCGCACACGTATCCACGGGAGCGGCGCGCGTTACCTGTTGCACGAGACACCATGGGAGTCTCCGACAGAGCGCAAGTCACGGTACCGCCGGACAGAAGGTGCGTGTGCTGGTCGCTTTGGCTCCCCCCTTCTCCCCCGCCCAGCTTCCGCTTTTTCGGGGCGAAGTACGCTTCCAGCTCCGCGAAGGTCTCTGGCTCGATCAGCCTCTCGGCCGGTCCGGGAACAAGATTGCCATCGCCGTCACGCCGCAGACCGGCAATCGCGGGGTTGAGCAAGCGTCGCCTGAGGGTGGTGGGGCTCCACTTCACCCCAAAGACGGTCAGACCTGCGTTTTCGGTCATCCAGTCGGCGACACTCGCCAGAGTGTGCTCCCCCGTCAGCAGTCGCTTCGCCGCCCCGTCGAGCCAGCGCGCTTCCTCTGGGATCGCCGTGACGCCATCTGTGTCGTGGCCGTAGGCCCTCATGGATACTCCAGCCCGAGTCCCCGTGACTTGCTCCGACGGTACACCGACGGACGATTGTCCGTCCGACATCTCAGAGAGAAGTGGCCCGCCCCCATTGCACGGCGAGACGCTACCCAATCTCCCTCGGACAAGTCCATTCACGCGGCGAAAAGACTGCTGCTGACACGGCATCCCGGCGACCACATGGCCCTAGACGGTGCGCATCCGGTCCGACAGCACCGCCCAGGGGCCCCGCCATCGGCCCCTATTCATGCCCTCTCGAAGCCCAGCGCCGCCCGAAGGTCGGACGTGAGGACATAGCGCTTACCCACTGCTGGCTCGTGCACTTCGACGGGAAAGGTGCCGGCCCTGACCAAGTCGTAGGTGGTGTTCCGCCCAAACCCGAAGGCCCGGCCAGCAGTGAGGACATCTACGGTCACATCGAGCTCTCCCAGCTCCTCGCGGGTCATCCCTCGCCGACTGACCCTCGTGGCCGGATCCTGTCGATCATGCATGTCTCGGGTCTCCCGTTCCGCCCCCGCGCCTCCCGGATAGCCCCTCGCGAGCCTAAAGTCTCCCTGGAAGCAAGGCAAGATCCACTGGCCAGTCACGGGACTCGTATCATTGCATTGCCCTGACACATGTTAGTCCTGCGCGGTAGAACGGAGTCCGCGCCCGCGCCAGATCACCTCGCGTCACATTGGCCCCATAGGCCCTCTGGGAGTCCTTGCTACCGAGGAAGCTCGGGATCGCCTCGACACATGAAAATCACTGGAGGAACCGTGTTCAAGGGATCGGTATACAAGCGCTGCGGCTGCAAGCAGCCTGCTCTGGATCCCGAAGGCAAGGCTGTGCTGGACAGAGCAGGGCAGCCCGCTCTGCGGGAAGCCGGGTCCTCATGCCCCGATCTCAAGGCGCGTGACCACGGCAGTTGGTACTACTACGTAGAGCTCCCGGAAGGCCCCGGGGGAAAGCGTCGTCGCGACCGGAAGGGAGGCTTCACCACCAAGAAGGGCGCAGAAGCCGCTGCCCAGAAGGTATGGAACCAGGCTCTGGACGGCATTGACGTCCTCTCCGACGAGACGATGAAAGCCTTTCTGCTTCGCTGGATCGAGCTCAAGAGAACGGATCTGAAGCGATCAACCTGGCTGGGCTACAAAGGCCACGTTGATCGAGTGTTCATCCCCCAGCTGGGGCACCTCAAGCTGCGAGACCTGCGCACCTCCCACCTCCAGGACATGTTCAAGGAGATCTGGCGCCTGAACGAAGAGCACGCCAACAACCAGGCCGCGGCCCTGATCGCGCAGGCTGAACGCGACGCCGCGTACACCGCCTGGAAGAGCGCGCCCAAGCCCCGCCCGCCCCACCTTCGCCAGCGGTTGAACGACGCCAAGCAGGCTGTACGGGAGGCTCTCCGTAAGCCTCGCCACATCACCGGCCCCGGGGCCCAGTTGAAGATGAAGAACGAGCTGAGCGCCGCCCTGGACTACGCAATGCTCACTGACAAGCTCATCGCTGAGAACTGGACCAAGCACCTAGTCCTGCCCAAATACACACCACCGAAGCCGCTTGTGTGGACTGACGAGCGTGTTGCCCGATGGCTTGAGACCGGCGAACGACCCGGTCCGGTCATGGTGTGGACCCCGGAGCAAACCGGCGCGTTCCTCGATGCTGTGGCTGACCACAGGCTGTACCCCATGTTCCACCTGATGGTCTTCCGCGCAACCCGACGCGGCGAGTCCGCCGGCCTGCCCTGGGCCGAGACCGATCTAAAAACCGGCATCGTGCACATCGGCGAGCAACTCATCTCATACTCGTACGACTTGTGGGAGGACACACCCAAAAGTGAGAGCGGATCACGAACGATTCAGCTAGATGCCCAAACGCGACAGCTGCTTCTCCTATGGCGTGAGCGGCAGCAGACCGAACGCATCGAGTGGGAGAAACGCCACAAGGCGCACCCCAGGAAGTACGGCCCTTACGTCGACTCCGGTCGGGTCTTCACTTGGGAAGACGGGCGTCCCTACCATCCGGAGTACCTGTCCCAGGTCTTCGGCCGCCTGATCGAGAAGATCGGCCTTCCGCCCGTCCGCCTTCACGATCTGCGGCACTGTGCAGCGACGCTCTCTCTCGCCGCCGGCGTGCACATGAAGGCAATCCAAGCCCTGCTCGGCCACTCCAGCTACCAACTCACCGCCGACACCTACACGAGCGTGCTGCCGCAATTCGAGCAAGCAGCGGCCGACGCCCCCGTGGCGCTCGTTCCCCGGAAGACCACGCTTGCGGCTGTAGAGGTCTCATCCGTGCCCGTCACTGAGAAGGGGCACATAAGCGACGGGGAGGCCCCTCGACGGCCACTCCACAGCGCTGCCTAGCAACCGCGCGTCCCCATCCTGTCCCCAACGACATGGCAAAGGCCCTCCGGAAGGATCTTCCGGAGGGCCTTTGCCCTGGTGGGCATGGACGGTTTCGAACCGCCGACATCTGCTTTGTAAGAGCAGCGCTCTACCCCTGAGCTACACGCCCGTGGCACATCCGTGGATGAGGGAACAGCGTACATGGCCTCCGGGGCAGGGCTGCAAACCCGTTCGCCGGGGCAGGCGGGTCGACGGGGAGGTGCGAACTAATCGGCCGGTGTGTTCGTCCTTACCTGGTGGGAGAATGAACCGGCAGGCGGACACGGCACGGGAGAGGGATGTGACGGCGACACACGCGCGGCCGTACAGCAGAGCGGGTGCCATCGTCCCCGGTGTCGGAGTGCGGGCCGCCGGGGGTCGGCGGGCCCTCGGGGACGCGCTCGCGCTCGTCGCGCTGCCGCTGGTGCTCGGGGCCGCGCTGCTGCCCGGGGCGTTCGCCGGAGGCGGGACGCGGCGGTGGTTCGGCGGGCGCGGGGAGAGCGTCCGGGCCGACGCGCAGGCGGCCAAGGACGCGGCGGCCGCCGCCTTCTACGAGCTGGACACCGCCCAGCGGGACCTGCGGATCTCCATCGAGACGATCACCGCCGTGGACAGCTCGCCGCGCGCCCGCAGGGCCGTGGACGACTTCGCGGCGCTCGGTCGGCGGATCGACGAGGTCAGCAACGACTACATCACCGCGGTCGACGCGCACGACCTGGACCGCGACGGCCTGGACGCCTCGGTGGCCGCCAGGGCCCGGGGCGAGCTGACGAAGGCCAAGGACGACCTCGTACGGGTCAAGGGCGAGCTCGACCGTTTCGAGCAGAGCCTGGGGCCGCTGCTCTCCACCGCCGAGACGCAGCTGGCCCGGCTCGCGCCGGCCGTGGAGCGGGCGCGACAGGCGCTCCTGGGCGCGAGCACCGCTCTCGATTCGGTGCGGGCGTCCGGACTGAGAGCGGACGATCTCGCCGCCCGGCTCGCCGCACTGGGGCCCGAGCTGACCCGGCTCAACCAGGGCGCCGGGCAGCACGGCGTGCCCGAGACCCTGGAGCGGGCCGACCGGGTGCTGCGGGACGCGGAGGGCGTGCGCGCCGAGGCCGAGCGGCTGCCCGAGCGGGCCGCCGAGATCGACCGCCGCCTGGTCTCGCTGCGCACGCGCGCGCAGGCGCTGACCACCCGGGCCGGCACCGTCGACCCGGTCCTGAGCGAGCTGCGGCGCCGGTTCGCGGCCGCCTGCTGGCAGGACCTCCAGCAGGTGCCCGACGAGGCGCTCGCGAACGTACGGCAGGCCGAGGAGAAGCTGAAGGAGGCGGCCACCGCGCGCGACGAGCAGCGCTGGGCCGACGCGACCTCCCGGCTGAGCACGGTCAGGGCGCTCCTCAACTCCACCGACGAGGCGGTCTCGGCCGCCGGGGACCGGCTCCAACGGCTCAACGCCGTCGCGAAGGACCCGCAGCAGGAGATCCAGCGGACCCGGTTCGCGATCCGGGACGCGCAGCGCCTCGCGATGTCCGGCCGCAACACCCCGGACCCGCGCGACGCCCGCCCGCTGGACGACGCCGTGGCGCGCCTGGAGCGCGCGATCGCCACGCTGGAGGGCCGCCACCCCGACTACTGGCACTTCCTCACCGAGACCGAGGCGGTCCGGCAGACCACCGCGCGCGTGGTGGCCCAGATCCGCGAGGAGCGGGGGCACGGGGCCTGACGCCCGTCACCGGGACGAGTTGTCTCCGCTGCGCGACGGGCGGATCCTGGGAGGTACGGACGACACGAGGAGGCCGCCCATGGCCACCCAGCCGCTTCATCCCCTGCGTCACCCCATGCGTACCCCCCATGTGTCCCTCGACGAGCATCTGCCCGTCGACCACCGGCTGAGCCAGGTGTACCGCTTCGGCGCCGGGATCATGGGGCTGTTCCTGCTCGTCTTCGGCATCCTGGGGCTCACCCACAACATCGGGTTCTTCGACACCGGCGGCAAAGAGGTCGCCGGGCTGAGCACCAACGGCACGCTCAGCGTGATCTCGATCGTCGTCGGGGCGCTGCTCCTCTACGGCATGGTCAAGGGCGGCAACTTCGCCTCCTGGATGAACATGTCCCTCGGGGTCCTGTTCCTGATCAGCGGGTTCGTGAATCTGGCCCTGCTGGACCGCGGCTCGGCGAACTTCCTCGCCTTCAAGATGCAGAACGTGATCTTCAGCTTCCTGGTGGGTCTGGCGCTGATGGTCTTCGGGATGTACGGGCGGGTCGGCAGCGCTCTCCCACACGACAACCCGTACTGGCGGGCGCGGCGCGAGGCGGAGGCGCAGGCGGAGCCGGGCGTACGGGAACGGCCCCTGCGGTAAGCGCACGCGGCAGCGGTACGCCCGTTAGCCTGGGGCCATGCCTCGCTATGACTACCGCTGCCGCTCGTGCGGCGACACGTTCGAGCTCAGCCGCCCGATGGCCGAGTCCGCCGCGCCCGCGATGTGCCCTGGCGGGCACGAGGACACGGTGAAGTTGCTGTCCACCGTGGCCGTGGGCGGCCTGTCCAAGGCTGCGCCTGCGCCGTCCGGCGGTGGCGGCGGGTGCTGCGGTGGCGGCTGCTGCGGCTAGGTGCCCCGGCTGCGGACCGTAGGTGGCTGGGCCCCGCCCACGCGGCGGAGCCGCACGGTGTCACAGACCCGCGCCCCTGATCCCCAGGGCCGCTAGCGCTTCCTGGACAACGTCAAGCCGTCCGCCACGATCAGCATCACGCTGTCCATCCGCTCGTCCCGCGTCACGTGCTCGTTGAACCGCTGGATCCCGGCGGCGGGACCGGTCGCCGCCGGGTCCAGGACCTCACCGTGGAAGAGCGTGTTGTCCACGGCGATGAGGCCGTTCTGCCGCATCCTGGGCACCAACTCCTCCCAGTACGCGATGTAGTTGTCCTTGTCCGCGTCGAGGTAGGCGAAGTCGATGTGCGGCTCCGCGGGCATCGCCCGCAGGGTGTCCAGCGCCGGAGCGATCCGCAGGTCCACTTTGTGCGCCACGCCCGCCTTAGTCCAGGCCTCGCGTCCGTACGCCGTCCACTCCTGCGAGATGTCGCACGCGATCAGCCGTCCGTCGTCGGGCAGCGCCTGTGCCATGGCGAGGGCCGAGAACCCGGTGAAGGTGCCGACCTCCACCACGTGCCGGGCGCCCGCCAGCCGGACGAGGAACGCGAGGAGCGGCGCCTGCTCCTCGGCCGACTGCATGCCCGCGTAGTCGGGCAGCCGGGCGTACGTCGTCTCCACGAGCTCGCGCTGCACCGCGTCCAGGGGCGGGTTGTGCGCCAGCATGTACGCGTACAGCCCGTCGGTGATCTTTGTGCTGTTTCCCTTGGTCATACGGGCGAGTATGCGACCGGTCAGGGCGTGGCGAGCGCATTGCGGGAGGCCGTGGCGCGGGTGGCGAACCGGCGCACGATCTCCTCGCCCGCCAGCACGCCCCGCTCGTCGAGGACGTCGACGTGCGGCGCGGTCCAGCCGGAGTCCGCGAGTTCGCCGTGGCCCGGGCGCCAGCCCTCGTCGGCGGCGAGCAGCAGGTCCGCGTCGAGGAGGGAGTCCCCGGCGGCCAGGGTGAGTTCGGCGCCGGTGCGGCGGGCCACCTCGCGGACGGCCGCGCTCTTGGTCAGCGGCTTCGGCACCGCGTAGATCTTGCGGCCCTGGAGCGAGACCGTCCAGCCGCGCCCCTCGGCCCAGGCCCCCAGCTCCTTGACCCAGTCCTCGGGCAGCAGCGCGCGCTCGACCACGAGGTAGGCGAACAGGTCCTCGGCGACCCGCTCCTTGCGCAGCCAGAGCGGGTCGGCGGTGGCCGAGATATGGGCGCGCACCTCGTCGAGGGTGGCGCACTCGGCGGCGATCCTGGCGTCCACAAGGCGCCGCCAGTCGCGGTCGGCCACCCCGTCGACGAGCAGCTGCCCGCCGTTGGCGCAGATCGCGAACTTGGCGGGCAGGCCGGGAAGTTGGATGCGCTGGTACTGCTTGCGGGTCCGGGTCGTGGTGGGCACGAAGACCGTGTCCGGGTCCGCCTTGAGCGCGGCGAGCAGGGTGGCCGCGTTCTCGGTCATGTACGAGAGCGGCTTGTGCTCGTGGATCTCCACACAGAGCAGCCGCGGGGCCCGGGGGTCGGGCATGGTCAGGTCGAGGGCCGCCGCCGAGTAGATCAGCGTACGGTCCAGATCGCTGGCTATCAGGGTGCTCATCGGGAGGCCACCGCCTTGCCGTCGGCGCCGGTCGCCCCGCGCGTGTACTGGGGGTGGATCAGTCCTACGCAGCTGTACGGCAGGTCGTCGACCCATTCCACCGGCACCCCGCGCTGCTGCGCAAGGAGGCGTACGTGGTCGAGGTCCGCCCCGGCGTCGCGGTGGGCCAGGATCTTCCAGGGGACGCGGCGCAGCAGGACGCGGGTGGTCTCGCCGACGCCGGGCTTGACGAGGTTGACGTCGTGGATGCCGTATTCCTCGCTGATCCGCTCGACGGCGGCCCAGCCCTCCCAGGTGGGGCTGCGGTCGGCGGCCTGGAGCGCCTTGGCCTCGCGGTCGACGTCGGCGGCGACCTCGTCGAAGCGGGCGGCGACGGCGTCCAGGAAGTCCACCGAGACGTCGGAGTCCGCCAGTTCGCGGTAGAACTTGGCGCCGTGGAAGTCCCCGGGCCCGATCAGATCCGGGCGCAGCACGGTCCGCGATATCAGCCCCGACACGGTCGAGTTGAGGCACGCGGACGGGATCAGGAAGTCCTCGCGGGTGCCGTACGTACGGACGCAGGAGCCGGGGTCGGCGAGGACGGCGATCTCCGGGTCGAAGCGGTCAACCCCCGAGGATTCAGCGAACTCCCGGATCGCGGCGGCCAGTTCGCGCGTGATGGCGCCCTTGCCGGTCCAGCCGTCGACGAAGACGACGTCGGCGGGGTCGTGGTGGGCGGCGAGCCAGCGCAGCGCGTTGGGGTCGATGCCGCGGCCACGCACGATGGAGACGGCGTAGTGCGGCAGGTCGAGCCCGTGCCGCTGCTGGGCCCAGCGGCGCATCAGGACGCCCACGGGGGTGCCCGCGCGGGCCAGCGAGACCAGGACCGGGCGGGGCGCCCGCTCGGCCAGGACCGTCTCGGTCACCACGCCCACGGCACGGGCGATGCGCTCGGCCGAGGCGTCGAGCGCGGTGCGGAAGAGTCCCTGGTACTGGGGGGACGGCTGGTACTCGACCGGCAGCGACTCCGCGTAGTGGGCGCCGCCGCTCTGGATCGCCTCCTCGCGCTCCTCGGTCGGCGCCTCCAGCTCGACCCCGGACAGGTCCTTGAGTAGCCAGCCGACCTCGTCGGGCGCGTACGAGGAGAAGGCAGGCCCCCGGAGGGGCTCGGGCAGGGGCTCGGGCATGGGGGCACCTTTGGGTACGTACGAGGGGACGACGGCCAGCACGACGTGCGGGATGTGCGCGGCGAGCCTGGCGAGCAGGCCGTCGGGGGCGTGCAGCTCGGGGGTGTCGGCGGCGGAGTCGACGACGGCCACGACGGTGTCGTACCCGGCACCGGCCACGTTGTACGCGTAGCGCTCGCCGGGGCCGTCGGCGGGGTCGTCGTGGGCGGGGAAGACCAGGCGGGTGCGGATGGCGTACCCGGGGTCGTCCACCGCGAGCACGGGCGACCTGGTGGTCGTGGAGTAGCGGACGTCCGTGCCGGACTGTTCCAGGGCGAGGGCGAGGCGGAGGGGCGTGTACATCAGCTCCTCGAACCCGAGGAGGAGGGTGCGGCCAGGGGTGTTCCCCAGGGCACCCTTGATGGCGGCGGCCATCTGCGGGAGCGCGGCCTCCAGGTGCGTGCGGTGCGCCGGGGTGAAGCCGTGGCGCCCGCCGTCGGGGACGCCGACCGGCCAGGGGAGGTCGACGCGGGTCACAGCGGGCATCCCCGCCCCGCTGTGGGCAGGCGGGACCGGGGCCGAGGACGGAGAACGGGCGCCGGGCGCCCGGGTGCCGCTGTGCCCACCCTCCCCCAAGCTCTCGGCTCCGCTCAAGCAGGGGGGACCCCCATCGCCCTTGGCGGCACGACTGCCCGCAGCGGCGGCGGCAGGTGCCGTGGCCGCCCGGTCGGGGCTGTCGGGAAGGGGCGGGGTGGGGGAGCTCTCATGCTCGGCCACCAGCGCCATCCCCCGTTCCAGCACCCCCTCCGGCAGCAGAACCGTTCCTGCCGCCAGGGTCACCAGGTCCACCTCCGCGCCGATCTCCGCCGCGAACGCGGTCAGGCGGGTGCGGTCCGCCGGGGAGCGCATGTCGACCAGGGCGACTATCACGTACCGGGTACGCGGGTACCGCGCGTGCAGCGCCCTGATCGTGTTCAGGACCGTGTTGCCCGTCGAGAACTCGTCGTCGACCAGGACCAGCACCCCGTCCCCCGCCAGCAGCGCCGGATCCTCCGGCAGCAGCAGGTGGGAGGTCGCGTGGGAGTGGGACTCCTCGAAGCCCCCCGCCCGCGCGACCCCCTCGACGGGGCGGCGCGTGGAGTGGAGGTAGGGCGCCGCGCCCAGGCCGTCCGCCACCGCGTGGCCGAGGCCCGTCGCGGTCTCCGCGTAGCCCAGGACGACCGCTCCGGCCGCCTCCGGGCCGAGCAGCTCCCGTACCTCCTCGCCCAGCGCGTACCCCGCCCCGTACACCCGTGAGGGCCGCTGGGGGACGTGCTTGCCCAGCACGTTGGAGACCAGCAGATGCGCCCGCTTGGGGTTGCGGCGCAGGGCGAGGCCCAGCAGCTCGGGCAACCGCTCGTCACCCTGGAGTTCGACTCCGAGCCGCTCCGCGACCCACGTTCCCGACCAGACCACCACGTTGTCGACGCTCTCCGTCTCAGTCATCCGGCCAGGCCGGCGGTCAGCAGCTCCACGAAGCCGGTGTCCTCGTGCGCGACGCCGAAGACCTCGGCGCGCAGCAGAGTCCGCTCGGCCCACGCGCGGTGCGGCTTCACTTCGTTCATTTTGTTCGTATACGCGGAGCGCAGCACTCCGCCGCCGCCCCGCTCCGGCCGCAGGATGTCCCGGGCGTCGCTGTACTCCTCGTGGCTGACCACGGACAGCGCGTGCACCGGCACCACGTGCGAGGGGTGGATGCAGGTCTTGCCGAGCAGCCCGTTGGCGCGGTCGAGCTCGATCTCGCGCAGCAGGCCGTCGATGTCGTGCTCGATCAGCGTGTCGCGCAGTTCCTCCGCACGCCCCTCAAGGAAGGGGCTGCGGCGCAGCTGGGGCTTGAACATGCGCTCCTGGAGCCTGAAGTACTCCCACACCGGGCCGGTGATCGTGAAGCCCGTGCCGTCGGCGCGGCCGAGCACGTTGACCACGTCCGCGATCACCCCGGCCACGATCTGCACGTCGTACGCCGTCATGTCCGGCGAGCGCCGCAGCCCGTACGCCGAGCAGAAGTCGGTCACGCCGAGCCGCAGCGCCAGCACCCGCTCGCGGTACTTGTCGACGGTCCGGGCGATGCCGGTCAGCGTCTCGCAGCGGGTCTCCAGATGCAGCAGCTCGGGCGATTCGAGCACCGGCATGGCGAAGAGCCGCCGTCCACTGGCCGCCTCGGCCGCGCCGAGCGCCTCCAGGAACGGCACCCCGCGCTCCTCGGTGAACTTCGGCAGTACGAATCCGGACAGCATCCGCACCGAGGAACCGAGCCGCTGCACCAGATCGGGGATCTGGGCGGGCTCGCGGACCCGGATGAACAGCAGCGGGGTCTGTCCGCCGCGCGCGTCGAGCTCGGCGAACTGGCGGACCAGATTGGCCTCCGCCCCCGCCACCTCGGCGTCGTCGATCGAGTCCTCCAGGCAGAGCACCATGGACACGACACCCCCGCGGGCCTGCTTGAGCACGTCGTCGGCGAGCGCGGGGCGGGTGGCGGGGCTGTAGAGCGTGGCCCCCAGGGCGGCGGACAGCACGCGCGCGGGAGAGTCCGAGCTGAACTCGACGGGCTCCCGGTGGAACAGGTCCTTACGAGCAGCAGGCGGAACGTGCCCGAAGTGACGCATATGGATTCCCCTGTACTGCAACGATGGCCCGGACTGAGTGAGGGTGGGTGGCCGGTAATAGTACGTAAGAACACATGTCACGAGTTCCCCGCGTTCATGAAATCCAGGTAACCGGCCCGCGCCCTTCCCGTGGCGCGCGCGGACGCGGTACGTAAGGTACGTACCGCTCATCTGCGGGACAAGGCCGCCCCCGGGCCCCCGCGTTGTCCGGGCGGGCGACGGGAAGGCAGGATTGCGACCATGACGCACGCGATGCTGAAGGGATCCAACGTCCCGCTGGACGCCATGGCCGTGAGGGCCGTGCTCCGCTGGACGCCGGGCACCGACGTCCCGGACGTGGACGCCTCGGCGCTGCTGCTCGCCGCCGACGGCCGGGTGCGCTCCGACGAGGACTTCGTCTTCTACAACCAGCCGCGCCACCCCTCGGGCCTGGTGCGGCGGCTGCCGAAGAAGCGGGTCGGGGACGGACTGACCGACACCATCGAGGCGGATCTGGCCGCGCTCGACCCGTCCGTCGACCGCGTCCTGGTCACCGCCTCCTCGGACGGCGCGACCTTCGGGTCCGTACGTGACCTGCGGATCCTGCTGTACGACGCGGGGCCGGGCGGCACCGAGCCGCTGGCCGTCTTCGATGTGAAGGCGGAGACCGGCGAGGAGACCGCGATCATCTGCGGCGAGCTCTACCGGCGCGGCGAGACGTGGAAGTTCCGCGCGGTGGGGCAGGGCTATCCGACCGGTCTGGTGGGTCTGGCGACGGAGTACGGGATCTCCGTGGACGAGGACGGCGAGGCGGGAGAGGAGGCCGACACGGGCTCCTCCGGCGCCGACCGGGCCCGGACACACGGCGAGGCCGCGCCCGGGGCCCATTCCGCGTCCGTGTCGCAGCCGCAGCCGCAGACCCAGCCCTATGTGCCGCCGCCGCCGTCCGCCTCGCCGCCCTCCTACGGCTATCCGCACCCCGCGCCGCCGCAGCACCCTCCCGTGCACCAGCCCTCGTACGGTTATCCGCAGCCCGCGTCGGCGCAGCCCGGCTACGGCTATCCGCAGCCGGCGGCCGCGGCAGCGCACACCGGGGACCCGGACTTCGCGCTGCCGCCGATGGGGCCGCAGTTCATCCGGCAGTGACGGGCGGGGCCGGGCGGGCAGGGGCCCGCCGGGCCCGCTCACGCGCGCACTCTCAGGCCTTCGTCTTGTAGCCGCGCCCCCACTGGAGCCCCCATCCGTAGAGCCGGTCCAGTTCGGCCTGGAATCCGTACACGAACTTCACCTCGCGGCGCACGACCATGTCCCCCTTGATGTTCTCGATGGAGACGACCGCGCAGGAGCGGGCCTGCGGGGCGTGCTCGTCCAGGTCGATCTCTATGCGCGGGCCGTTGCTCGGGTAGAGCGTGACCTTGGCGTGCGTACGGTCGAAGGCGGGCGTCTGGTCGTAGATGTAGACGAAGACCAGCAGCCGCTTGATGGACTCGCGGTGGTCGAGGTTGACGTAGATCGTCTCGCCGGACGGCGAGCCGAACCGGTCGTCGCCGCTGAGCTGGACGTACGGCGCCGCGTTGGTGGCGCCGAAGAAGCCGCCGAGCGGCTGCACCACGCCCTTGGAGCCGTCGTCGAGCTCGTAGAGGCAGCCGAGGTCGAGGTCGACGTTGACCACGCCCTGGGTGTGCGCCTGGACCACATCGGGCTTGAACAGCTTGAACGGGTGCCGCAGCACGCTGGGCCCCGACCGGCCGCCGAAGTCGGAGGTGCGCATCCGCCACGACAGGTTGACGCGCAGCGACCCGGAGTTGGCGCCCTGTTTGCCGAGCGAGACCACCGGATGCCGTTTGGTCAGCTCGATGGCATTGCTCGCGGCGCTGCCCGTGTCGAACTGCGCCGAGGGCCTGCCGCCGCGCAGCAGGTTGTCCCAGAAGGCCATCTGTTCCCCACCCCTATACGAACCAAGTGAACGGCCCCGCACCGGAAAGAACGGCGGGGCGGCCGGAAGGCGCGAACCTTCCGGCCGCCCCGCTCAGAGCGTTCCGCAATCGTCGACGGGTCACACCACGGATTCAGACCCCCGTGGAGACTTCCGCCTTCTCACTGAAATCCCCGCCGCCCTCCGCGGCGATCCGCTTGTTGCGGCGGACCGAGGACCAGAAGGACCAGGCGATCAGGAGGACGCCGACGCTGCCGGTGATGACCTCGTGGATCTCGTACTGGATGGTGACGAGCAGGATCACGGCGAGGGCGCCGATCGCGTAGTGCGCGCCGTGCTCCAGGTAGACGTAGTCGTCGAGGGTGCCCTGGCGGACCAGGTAGACCGTGAGGGACCGCACGTACATGGCCCCGATGCCGAGGCCGAGCGCCATCAGGACGATGTCGTTGGTGACGGCGAAGGCGCCGATGACGCCGTCGAAGGAGAACGAGGCGTCCAGGACCTCAAGGTAGAGGAACATGAAGAACGCGGCCTTGCCGGCGAGCAGCACCGCCGATGCGCCGCCCCTGCCGCTCTTCTTGGCCTCTTCCTCGGCCTCCAGCTCGGCTTCCTCCTCTTCCTCCAGCTTGTCCTCGAAGTAGCCGGAGAGGCCGCCCACGATCATGTACGTGATCAGACCGGCGATGCCGGAGATGAGGACCGTCTCGCCCTTGTCCGCGTGCGCCCCGCCGTGCAGATGGGCATGGGTCGCGAAGGTCATCGAGGAGACGAGCAGGACACCGAGAGCGATGGCGACCGAGAGCATGTCGACCTTGCCGAGCTTGGCCAGCGGCCGCTCGAGCCAGCGCAGCCACTGGATGTCCCGGTCCTCGAAGACGAAGTCCAGGAAGATCATGAGCAGGAACATGCCACCGAAGGCGGCGATCGACGCGTGCGCGTCGGTCACCAGTTCCTTGTAGTGCTCCTTCTCGTTCAGCGCCAGGTTGACGGCCTCGATGGGGCCGATCTTGGCGCTGATGGCGACGATGACGACGGGGAAGACCAGCCGCATACCGAAGACGGCGATGAGCACACCGACCGTGAGGAAGATCTTCTGCCAGAAGGCATTCATCTTCTTCAGAATTCCGGCGTTGACCACCGCGTTGTCGAACGACAGCGAGATCTCCAGGATGGACAGGATCGCCACGATCCCGAAGGCCGTCCAGCCGCCGTAGAGCACTGCCAGGACAAGACCGACCGCAGTGATCACGAATGACCAGCCGAAGGTTTTCAGAATCACTGACTTCCCCATCTAGCTAGTGGGGGTCCCCCCAGACGGAGTCTGGGGGAGGGTCTCCCCCCGCGCCGCACCCGACTTGGGCGTGGCTTTACGAAACGTTGACCCCGAAGTCTAGAGCGATCCCCCGGAGTCCGGACGCGTACCCCTGACCCACTGCACGGAACTTCCACTCGCCGCCGTAGCGGTAGAGCTCGCCGAAGATCATCGCGGTCTCCGTGGAGGCGTCCTCGCTCAGGTCGTAGCGCGCGAGCTCCTGGCCGTCGGCCTGGTTGACCACCCGGATGAAGGCATTGCTGACCTGGCCGAACGTCTGGCCGCGGTTGTCCGCCTCATGGATCGAGACAGGGAAGACGATCTTGTCGCAGCCGGCCGGCACCTTCGTCAGGTCGACGATGAGGGACTCGTCGTCACCCTCGCCCTCACCCGTGAGGTTGTCCCCGGTGTGCTCGACCGAGCCCTCCGGGCTCGTCAAGTTGTTGTAAAAGACGAAGTACTCGTCGCCGAGCACGCGCCCGGTCGCGCACAGCAGCGCGCTGGCGTCGAGGTCGAAGTCGGCTCCGGTGGTGGAACGCGCGTCCCAGCCGAGGCCGACCAGCACCTGGGTGAGGTTCGGTGCGGCCTTGGACAGGGAGACATTGCCCCCTTTGGCGAGCGTGACGCCCATGATCGTGTGTCCTCCCCTGAGTGGCGAACGAAGGGTTGAGCGCGTCCGGCGCCGCACTGGGGTGCGGCGCCGGACGAGGGAGAGCGACGGCTCAGACGTTGACGCCGAAGTCCTGCGCGATGCCGCGCAGGCCCGACGCGTACCCCTGGCCGATGGCGCGGAACTTCCACTCCGCCCCGTTGCGGTACAGCTCGCCGAAGACCATGGCGGTCTCCGTCGAGGCGTCCTCGCTCAGGTCGTACCGGGCGAGCTCGGTGTTGTCCGCCTGGTTCACCACGCGGATGTACGCGTTGCGGACCTGGCCGAACGACTGCTGGCGGCTCTCGGCCTCGTAGATCGAGACCGGGAACACGATCTTGTGAACGTCGGCCGGGACCCCGGCCAGGTTCACCTTGATGACCTCGTCGTCGCCCTCGCCCTCACCGGTGAGGTTGTCACCGGTGTGCTCGACGGAGCCGTCGGGGCTCTTGAGGTTGTTGAAGAAGACGAAGTTCGAGTCGTTGGCGACCTTGCCCTGGTCGTTGGTCAGCAGTGCGCTGGCGTCCAGGTCGAAGTCACCCCCGGTGGTGGTACGAGCGTCCCAGCCCAGACCGACGATGACCGCGGTCAGGTTGGGGGCGGCCTTGGTCAGCGAGACGTTGCCGCCCTTGCTGAGGCTGACTCCCACGAGTCCTCCCAATGGTGTGAGGGGCCGGCTTGGTCAGCGTCCCCGTCGTGCGTTGGCATCGGATCAACGTCTGGATCCTAGTGACCGGTTCCCGCCTCAAACAGGCGATTCGGCCGAAGGTTCACAGGGTGTCGAGCGCCTTGACGTAGTCATTCAGGTCCCGGGCGTCCGGCAGGCCGTTCTCGACGGTCCAGCGGACCACGCCGTCCTTGTCGATGACGAAGGTGCCGCGCACCGCGCAGCCCTTGTCCTCGTCGAAGACCCCGTACGCGCGCGAGACCTCGCCGTGCGGCCAGAAGTCCGAAAGCAGCGGGTACTCCAGACCCTCCTGCTCGGCGAAGACGCGCAGGGTGTGGATCGAGTCGTTGGAGACGGCGAGCAGTTGGGTGTCGCGGTCGGTGAACTGCGGCAGGTTGTCCCGCAGCGCGCACAGCTCGCCCGTGCAGACGCCGGTGAAGGCGAACGGGTAGAAGAGGAGCACCACGTTCTTCTCGCCGCGGAAGTCCGAGAGCTTCACGGTGCGGCCGTGGTTGTCCTTCAGCTCGAAGTCCGGGGCCTTGGTGCCGACCTCGATCGCCATGGAAACGCATCCCTTCTGTGGGCCTGGACCGGCGGCCGCGGTGGGCCGTCCGGTGCGCCCCACCCTACGCACAGGGCCCCCACCGGCGGTGCCGGTGGGGGCCCTGGGGCGTGGAGGGTCAGCGCTTGCCGGACTTCAGGCGGGTGCCCGACCAGTCCTTGCCCACGCTGATGCTCTTGGCCGGGGAGAGGCCAGCAGTCTGCGCGGCGTCGTTGACGTCACTGGGCTCGACGTATCCGTCCCGGCCGGTCTTCGGAGTCAGCAGCCAGATGGTGCCGCCGTCCTCCAGGAGGCCGATGGCATCGACCAGGGCGTCCGTAAGGTCGCCGTCCTCGTCGCGGAACCAGAGCACGACGACGTCGGCGACGTCGTCATAGTCCTCGTCAACGATGTCCTGGCCAATCAGGGACTCGATGCCCTCGCGGAGATCCTGGTCGACGTCTTCGTCGTAACCGATCTCCTGGACCACCTGTCCGGGCTCGAACCCCAGCCTGATGGCCGGGTTGGTCCGCTCCTCCGCGTGGTCCGCGGTCGCGCTCACGGCTTGCCTCCTGATCTTGATTCGGTAAGTAATGCGGCCCCACGCACGCGCGAGGCTTGGGCGTAGTCCACACGGGCGGGACGAATCGCGCAAGTACCAGGCCCCCGAACCCGCTCTTTGGGGTGCAGTGTGCCCCCGGTAAGCGGCGAACCCGGGCCTGGTGGTGATTCATCCCACACCCTTGCAGATAGTTTGCACGCTTCTGCTCCGTGCGTACGCCAATCGGGGTGACGCGCCCTTTGGGGAACACCCGCACGGCTTGGGCGTAAGGTTGCGATTTGGGCGTCCGCACACCTCGTTACCCCTCGGTAGAGATGACGTTTGCGTCCTCGCGGTCCACGATGGGATGCGGCGCACCAACCCCGCACGCCCCCGACAGCGAAGGAACAGCGTGGCTTCCGGATCCGATCGCAATCCGATCATCATTGGCGGCCTTCCCAGTCAGGTCCCGGACTTCGATCCGGAGGAGACCGAGGAGTGGCTCGCCTCCCTGGACGCGGCGGTGGACGAGCGGGGGCGTGAGCGCGCCCGCTATCTGATGCTCCGCCTCATCGAGCGGGCCCGCGAGAAGCGCGTGGCCGTGCCCGAGATGCGCAGCACGGACTACGTCAACACGATCGCCACCAAGGACGAACCGTTCTTCCCCGGCAACGAGGAGATCGAGCGCAAGGTCCTCAACGCGACCCGCTGGAACGCCGCGGTGATGGTCTCGCGCGCACAGCGCCCGGGCATCGGGGTCGGCGGCCACATCGCCACCTTCGCCTCCTCCGCCTCCCTCTACGACGTGGGCTTCAACCACTTCTTCCGGGGCAAGGACGACGGCAAGGGCGGCGACCAGATCTTCTTCCAGGGGCACGCCTCCCCCGGCATCTACGCCCGCGCCTACCTCCTGGACCGCCTCAGCGAGCAGCAGCTCGACGCGTTCCGCCAGGAGAAGTCCAAGGCGCCGTACGGACTGTCCTCGTACCCGCACCCGCGTCTGATGCCGGACTTCTGGGAGTTCCCGACCGTCTCGATGGGCCTGGGCCCGCTCGGTGCGATCTACCAGGCGCGGATGAACCGCTACATGAAGGCGCGCGGCATCGCCGACACCTCCGACTCGCACGTGTGGGCGTACCTGGGCGACGGCGAGATGGACGAGCCGGAGTCTCTGGGCCAGCTCTCCATCGCCGCGCGCGAGAACCTCGACAACCTGACCTTCGTCGTCAACTGCAACCTCCAGCGCCTCGACGGCCCGGTGCGCGGCAACGGCAAGGTCATCCAGGAGCTGGAGTCGCAGTTCCGCGGCGCCGGATGGAACGTCATCAAGCTGGTCTGGGACCGCTCCTGGGACCCGCTGCTCGCCCAGGACCGCGACGGCATCCTCGTCAACAAGCTGAACACCACGCCGGACGGCCAGTTCCAGACGTACGCGACGGAGACCGGCGGCTACATCCGCGACCACTTCTTCGGCGGCGACCACCGGCTGCGCGCCATGGTCGAGAACATGACCGACCAGCAGATCCAGCACCTGGGCCGCGGCGGTCACGACCACAAGAAGGTGTACGCGGCGTACGCGGCGGCCAAGGCGCACAAGGGCCAGCCGACCGTGATCCTCGCCCAGACCGTCAAGGGCTGGACGCTCGGCCCGAACTTCGAGGGCCGCAACGCGACCCACCAGATGAAGAAGCTGACGGTCGAGGACCTCAAGCGCTTCCGCGACCGGCTGCACATCCCGATCACGGACGCCCAGCTGGAGGCCGGCGCCCCGCCGTACTACCACCCGGGCCGCAACTCCGAAGAGATCCAGTACATGCACGACCGCCGCAAGGGGCTCGGCGGCTATGTGCCGACCCGTGTGGTGCGCGCCAAGCCGCTGCCGCTACCGGAGGACAAGACGTACGCGGCCGCGAAGAAGGGCTCGGGAGCGCAGTCGATCGCCACCACCATGGCGTTCGTCCGCATCCTGAAGGACCTCATGCGGGACAAGGAGATCGGCAGGCGGTTCGTGCTGATCGCGCCGGACGAGTACCGCACGTTCGGCATGGACGCGTTCTTCCCGAGTGCGAAGATCTACAACCCCCTCGGCCAGCAGTACGAGGCGGTCGACCGTGATCTGCTGCTCGCCTACAAGGAGTCCCCGACCGGTCAGATGCTGCACGACGGCATCTCCGAGGCGGGCTGCACGGCCTCGCTGATCGCCGCGGGCTCGGCGTACGCGACGCACGGCGAGCCGCTGATCCCGGTCTACGTCTTCTACTCGATGTTCGGTTTCCAGCGCACCGGCGACCAGTTCTGGCAGATGGCCGACCAGCTCTCGCGCGGTTTCGTCCTGGGCGCGACCGCCGGCCGCACCACGCTGACCGGCGAGGGTCTCCAGCACGCCGACGGCCACTCGCATCTGCTCGCCTCGACCAACCCGGGCTGTGTCGCCTACGACCCGGCGTTCGGGTACGAGATCGCGCACATCGTCCAGGACGGTCTGCGCCGGATGTACGGGGAGACCGCCGACGGCAAGCCCGGCGAGGACGTCTTCTACTACCTGACCGTCTACAACGAGCCGATCCAGCACCCGGCCGAGCCGGCGGACGTAGACGTGGACGGCATCCTCAAGGGCATCCACCGCTACGCCCCCGGGACCGCGGGCACCATCCCGGCGCAGATCATGGCGTCCGGCGTGGCCGTCCCGTGGGCCATCGAGGCGCAGCGGATCCTCGCCGAGGAGTGGAACGTACGGGCCGACGTCTGGTCCGCGACCTCCTGGAACGAGCTGCGGCGCGACGCCGTCGAGGTGGAGGAGCACAACCTGCTCCATCCGGAGGAGGAGCAGCGCGTCCCGTACGTCACGCGCAAGCTGACCGGCGCCGAGGGGCCGTTCGTGGCCGTCTCGGACTGGATGCGGGCCGTGCCGGACCAGATCTCGCGCTGGGTGCCCGGCCGGTACACCTCGCTGGGCGCCGACGGGTTCGGCTTCGCCGACACCCGGGGCGCGGCGCGGCGCTTCTTCCACATCGACGCCCAGTCGATCGTCCTGGCAGTGCTCACCGAGCTCGCCCGGGACAACAAGGTGGACCGCTCGGTTCTGAAGCAGGCCGTCGACCGCTACCAGCTGCTCGACGTCACCGCGGCGGACCCGGGGGCCGCAGGGGGCGACGCGTAGCCGTCACGTTTCCGCAGGGCGGTGGGACCGGTTCCGGTCCCACCGCCCTTCGGCGTTCGTATGACCGCTTCACCGCTTTTACGATGCGCACATGAAGCAACTACCCGCACAGACGCGGTGGGAGCGGCGGACCCAGTGGCCGCTGCTCGCGCTGGCCGTCTCCTTCGCCCTGGCGTACACCGTGCCCGTCGTCCACCCCGGGGCGGGGACCGGGGTGCAGGACGTGTGTGTCGGCGTGGAGTGGGTGGTGTGGGGCGCGTTCGCCTGCGACTACCTGGTGCGGCTCGCCCTGTCCGGGCAGCGGCTGCTGTTCGTCCGCACCCACTGGCTGGACCTGCTCGCGGTGGTGCTGCCGCTGATCCAGCCGCTGCGGCTGCTCCGGGTCGTCTCCACGCTCGCCCTGGTGGGGCGGCGGGCGCGGATGGCCCCGCAGATACAGCTGACCGTCTATGTCGGCGGGGCGGTGGTCGGGCTGCTGATGTTCGGCTCGCTGGCCGTCCTGGAGGTGGAGCGGGGCGCGCCGGCCGGGAACATCAAGACACTGGGCGACGCCGTGTGGTGGTCGTTCACCACGATGACCACCGTCGGCTACGGCGATCACGCGCCGACCACCGGGCTCGGGCGGCTCATCGCGGTGGGCCTGATGCTGTCCGGCATCGCCCTGCTCGGTGTGGTGACGGCGAACATCGCGGCCTGGTTCATCTCCCGCTTCGAGCGCGACGGCGAGGAGGAGCGGCGCCAGACCGCGCTCCTGGAGACGCTCACCCAGGAGGTGCGGTCGCTGCGCGGGCAGGTGGCGGAGCTGGCGGGCGGGACGGAGTGCGCCTGCGAGCGCGGCCCCCGCAGCGCGCCCCTGCCCTGACGGGGCACTCACCGCCCCTCAGCTCTGCCAGACCTTGAACGCCCGCACCCGGTAAGGGTTCCGGGGCACCCAGGACCCGCCGCCCGGATGTGTGTCGAACTCGGCCGTCTCCGCGCACTCCTCCGACTGGTACGCCGTCACCGGGCGGCCCGTCCGGTTGGCGAGGGACACGGCGTCCGTGCCGGGCGGTAACGCCGTACAGCTCTCGATCTCGATGTTCCTCAGGTCGTACACCTGCCGGGCCCCCTTGAAGTCCGGCTGCTTCCAGAGGCACAGCTCGCCGGGCGCGCAGGCACCGAGGCGCGGCGGGGCGGCCGCCCGGGCCGGGGCGGGCAGCAGGAACGCGGTGGCGGCGAGGACGGCCGCGGCTGTTGTCTGTGTACGCATGGCTGGGTCAACCCCCGTGTCATCGGCTTCGGTTGACAAGTGAACGCACCCCGATCACCCCGAGTTTCCTTCCGGCCCCACTTCACCCGGACAGGTGAAGCCCCGCCGGATCGCTGACGACCGAGTGCGAAGGACTGAACACGGAGAGCGATCAGCGGCCGCGCGTCGCCGTGGCCGCCTTCGCCGGTGTGACGAGAATCGCGGGCGGCCCGTGGGGGCGGGGTGAGGGCACCGGCATGGACACCTTGCGGCGGCCGACCGAAGCCCGTCCCGACCAGCTGGGACCGGCCCTCGGGGACGGCCGGCGCGCCTGATCACCAGGGGCGCGAACCGCACGGAGCGTACGCCCGCACGCGCGGTGGGTGAGACCTCCCCACCCTCCACGACCTGTTCAAACGTGATCTGAGTCACTGTCACCGCAGTGGGCCTCCCGGGCCTCCTACTCTGTACCGCAGTGACTTCCTTCGACTCCTCCCCCACACTCAACGTCTGGCGCGCCCTGCTCGCGCTCGCCGTCGTGTTCATGATGCTCGCGACCTCGGGCTGGACCGCGGTCCGCGGCCACCAGGTGTCGACCGAGCCGCGCTCGGTCGCCCTCGCCGCCTGGGCGAAGGGCACCCTCGACGGCGAGAAGCTCCCCGCCCCGGACACCTCACCGCGCCGGCTCACCCGCTTCTTCGCCTCCCTGACGGCCGTCGAGCGCACCGACCTGGTCCGGCGCTACCCGCTGGTCGTCGGCAACCTCAACGGCGCGCCGGTCCCGCTGCGCTACACGGCGAACCGGCTGTCCCTCGTCGAGGCGCGCGACACCGAACGCGCCCGGATGCACGACAGCCGGCTCACCACCGACGGCCGCCAGAGCGCGGGCCGCCGGATGCACCGGTACGAGTCGCTGCTCGCCGGTGACCGGCAGATCCTCGCCTTCGACCCGTCGGACAGCGGCCGCGTCGCCGAGGTCTTCGGCGACCTCGAACACGCCGAGCGCATCTCGATGGTCGTCCCGGGCGTCGACACGAACGTCATGACGTTCGAGAAGAGCACCCGCAAGTACTCCGCCCCGGTGGGCATGGCGCAGTCGCTGTACGCGGCGGAGCGCGCGGCCGGCCCGCGCACCCGCACCGCGGTGATCGCCTGGGCCGACTACACCACCCCGTCCGGGCTCGGCATCGACTCCGCGATCGGCCGGCTGGCCGAGGACGGCGCGGTCCGGCTCGACAAGCTGGTCCGCTCCCTGCCGGGGAACGCGCCGGTCTCCCTCTTCTGCCACAGCTACGGCTCAGTGCTGTGCGGCGTCGGCGCGCACCGGCTGCCGCCCCGGGTGGTCGACATAGCGGTCGCGGGCAGCCCCGGAATGCGCACCCAGAGCGCCTCCCACCTGGGCACCTCGGCCCGGGTGTGGGCGATGCGGGACCGCGACGACTGGATCGAGGACGTGCCGCACCTGGACGTCGCCGGCCTGGGCCACGGCGCGGACCCGGTCTCCTCCGGGTTCGGCGCGCGGGTGCTCTCGGCGGCCGGTGCCGTCGGCCACGGGGGCTATTTCGAGCCGGGCACACAGAGTCTCGCCAACTTCGCCGCGATAGGCGTCGGTTCGTACCAGTCCGTCAGCTGTCTCAAAGCCAATTCGGCCTGCCAGCGCGGTATTTTCGGCGCGGACGCGGCCTGACGCGCGTAGAAGTCGGCGCCGCCGCAGACGTACGTGTGACATTGCGGCCGGCGCCGAGGGGGGACGCGCGGGCGCGCGCCGCCTACGATGAGGTGCATGGGTGATGTGCTGGCCGGAATTCATGCCACCTGGGAGTTCGAGCCCGACTCCGTACTCATCCGCTTCGAACGGGGGATCCGCACGCCGAAGCTGTTCACGGCGCTGCGCGAACGGCGCATCCCCCACGAAGCGTTGGAGTCGGTGACGCTGACCCAGGGCAAGCGCGGCACGGTGGTGCTGCACGCGGTGCCGAGACCGGGCGCCGACCCGCTGATGGAGGCCGCGGCGGGACAGCTCAAGGACGGGTGCGACCCGTACCGCCTGGTGCTGCCCGCGGAGCGCGAGACGCTCGCCGAGTACTACGCGGACGAGCTGCGCGCGCTGCTCGCACCGGACGCGGCGGAGCCTTCGGAGCGGTACGTGGTGGCGGCGCCCGAGCTGCCGCAGAGCTTCAAGGCGTACGACGGGAAGGCCTCCTTCGACGGCCGCCAGGTGTCGTTCCGCTGGTTCTGGACGGGCGCCTCCTCGGCGAAGTGGAAGGCGGGTGACCAGACGTTCCCGCTGGCGTCGCTGTGCGGGGTCGAGTGGCGCTCGCCGGAGGTCTTCGACGGCCATCTGCGGCTGGTGCGGCGCGACGCCGAGGCCACCGCGCCGCAGGCCGACCAGGACCCGGCGGCGGTCGTCTTCGGCCTCGGGTACGGGCCGGTCCACGAGTCCCTGCCGTTCGCTGCGGCGGTCCTCCAGGCGATCCGGGGCGCGGCCGGCGCGCCGGTCCCGGTGGCCCACGCGTCCCCCGGGCGGCGCGACCCGGCGGACATCGCCGAAAGGATCCGGCACCTGGGTGAGCTCCATCAGGCCGGGCTGGTGACGGACGCGGAATTCAGCGCGAAGAAGGCGGAGTTGCTGGCGGAGCTGTAGACAGCCCCTCCGGCAGCTGAGGAGCGGGGTCCGGGGCCGAGCCCCGAGGCCCGCTCCCCGGCCGCCTAGGCTGATCGCGCCATGAACAACGCGCCCCGCACTATGCTCAGCTCCCTCGTCCTGGCCCTTCGCACCCCGGCCGAGTCCGTCGAGCCACTCCTCGCGCGAGCGCCGCGGCGGTGGCAGCGGATGACCCCGTACGCCGTCGTCCTCTGCTTCGTCGTGGTGCTGCTCCCGATCACGATCACCGTGCTGATGCACGACTACAAGGCGCCCGGCGGCTGGGCGGGGGCGCTCGCCGTGGCGCAGACCGCGCCGCTGCTGCTCGCCGTGACCCGGCCGCTCCAGGCGTGGTGGATCGTGTTCGCCGCCGACGTGGTGGGCGCGGTGGTGCTCTCGGGCACCCAGGGGATGGAGGGGCGGCCCTGGCCGTGGACGCCGATGGTGATCGTCGGCTATCTGCTGCTGATGGCGTGCCTGGGGCTGCGCGCCGCGCCCCGTACGCTCGTCGCGGTCTGGCTGGTGACCGGCGCGGCCGGGGTGGCGCTGTCGGCGATGGAACCGGCGTACGCGACCTCCGCGACCAACATCCACGTCCTGATGTTCGTGCTCAGCGGGGTGATCCTGCTGCTCACCGGCGCGCTGCGCGGCCGGGGCGAGGCGGAGCGCCTGCTCGCCGAGCAGGCGGCGATCAGCGAGGCGGAGCACGCCCAGCGGACCCTCCTGGAGGAGCGCGCCCGGATCGCCCGCGAGCTGCACGACGTGGTCGCCCACCACATGTCGGTGATCACCGTGCAGGCCGACTCCGCGCCGTACCGCATCCAGGGTCTGCCCGCCGAGGCGCGGGAGGAGTTCTCCACGATCGCGGCGAGCGCGCGGGAGTCGCTGAGCGAGATGCGGCGGCTGCTCGCGGTGCTGCGCAGTGACGGCAGCGAGGGCGAGCGGGCCCCGCAGCCGGGCGTCGACCGGGTGCAGCAGCTGGTCGAGGCGACGGTACGGGCGGGGGTGCCCGCCGAGTCGGCGCTGTCGGCGGACCTGCCGGGGCTGCCGCCCGCCGTGGACCTCTCGGCGTACCGGATCGTGCAGGAGGCGCTGGCGAACGTGGTCCGGCACGCGCCGGGCGCGCCGACGCGCGTCTCGGTCGGCTCGGACGGCACGGACCTGCTGGTGGTGGTCGTCAACGGGCCCGCCGCCGAGCCCCGTTCGGCCCTGGAGACGACGGGGACGGGGCACGGGCTGGTCGGGATGCGCGAGCGCGTACGGTTGACCGGCGGAACGCTGGACACCGGTCCGCTGCCGGACGGCGGCTTCCGGGTCGCGGCCCGGCTCCCGCTGCACACGCCTCTCTCCGACAGCTCCGAGGACACCCGTTGACCATTCGCGTGATCATCGTCGACGACCAGGCCATGGTGCGGGCGGGGTTCGCCGCGCTGCTCTCCGCGCAGGCGGACATCGACGTGGTGGGCGAGGCGCCCGACGGCAGGCAGGGCATCGAGGTCTCCCGCCGCACGCATCCCGACGTGGTGCTGATGGACGTCCGGATGCCGGAGATGGACGGGCTCGCGGCGGCGCGGGAGCTCCTCGACCCGCCGCGCGGGGTGGTCCACCGGCCGAAGGTCCTGATGCTGACGACCTTCGACGTGGACGACTACGTGTACGAGGCGCTGCGGGCCGGGGCGTCCGGGTTCCTGCTGAAGGACGCGCCGCCGGCGGATCTGATCGCGGCGGTACGGGTGGTCGCGGCGGGCGAGGCGCTGCTCGCGCCCTCGGTGACGCGCCGTCTGATCGCGGACTTCGCCAAGCAGCGCCCGGCGGTCCGCAAGGCCCCGTCCCTGCGGCTGAACGGGCTCACCCCGCGCGAGACGGAGGTCCTGGAACTGATCGCCCGGGGCCTGTCCAACCAGGAGATCGCGGCGCGCCTGATCCTCGCGGAGCAGACCGTGAAGACCCACATCGGCCGCGTCCTGGCCAAGCTGGAGCTGCGCGACCGGGCGCAGGCGGTGATCTTCGCGTACGAGTCGGGGCTGGTGTCGCCGGGGGCGTAGTTCCGTGGGGCCGCAGACCCCGTACACCCCCTACCCCAGTAGCACCCCCCACTTGGCACCCCGGTGTGACGCCCCCGCACCCACCCTCTTCCTACCTTCCTCCTCGCAACGCCACACCACAGCGAGGAAAGGCAGGGCCACGCAATGCGCCGCTTCGGGAGGACCCTGGTCGCCGCCGCGCTGACCGTGACGGCCGTCGCGGGGACCGCCGGGTGGGCCTCGGCCGGGAGTCAGCAGGCGGTGGTGGGGCCGCCGCCGGGGGCCGCCGCCTGGGTGGCCGACACCGTGCTCGGGCGCCGGCTGCCCGACCCGGCCACCGCCTCACCGCGCGAAGTGGCGCTGTTCTTCGCCGGGTTGAGCCACCGGCAGTGCCAGGACCTGGTGCGGCGGCACCCGTTGACCGTGGGGAATCTCGACGGCGCTCCCGTCTCCCTGCGGTACGAGGCCAATCGGCTCGCCCTCGCCGCCGCGCACGACCCTCGCTACGACCGGCTCGCCGGGCCCGGTCACCGCGTCCTGGCCTTCGACCCGCGCGGGCGCGGGCAGGTGGCCGAGGTGTACGGGGACCTGGAGCGGGCCGAGCACGTGTCCGTGGTGGTGCCGGGGTCGGACATCGACGCGGGCAACTTCGACCGGAGCAGCGACCCTTACGGCACCCCGGCCGGGATGGCCTCCTCGCTGCGGGCCGCGACCGGGGGCCGTACCGCCGTGGTCGCCTGGACCGGCTACACCACCCCCGTCGGCCTCGGCGTCGACGCGGTCACCGAGGACCTGGCCAAGGCGGGCGCGACCCGGCTCGCCCGGTTCACCGAGGGCCTGGCGGCCGTGGGCCTCCCGGATCCGGCGCTGTTCTGCCACAGCTACGGCTCGGTGGTGTGCGGCCTCGCCGCCCCGCGCGTCGTCGCCTCCGACCTCGTGGTGCTCGGCTCCCCCGGCATGCACGCCGACACCGCCGCCGACCTGGGCACCGACGCCCGGGTGTGGGCCGCCAAGGACCCCTCGGACTGGATCTCGTACGTACCGAACGTGCGGTTCCTGGGGATGGGGCACGGGGAAGATCCCACTGATCCGGACTTCGGGGCGCGGCGCGTGGACGCCTCCGACGCCCAGGGGCACACCGGCTACTTCGCGCCCGGCACTGCTTCCCTGCGCCAGTTCGCCGCCATCGCGACGGGCGACGCGTGATGCCGGGGCCGCGCGCGTCGCGGCGCCGGGCACCGGCTGCGGGGGTCAGCCCTCGCGTCCCACCGACGTGGACGACATGTCCGGGTAGCGGTCGCCCGCCACCCGGTCCGCGATCGGCTCAAGCGTGGCCAGTTCCCGGGCGGTCAGGGTGATACGGGTCGCGGCCGCGTTCTCCAGGAGGCGGGTGCGCTTGCGGGTGCCCGGGATCGGGACCACCGTCAGAGCGTGCACCTGGGCGCGCTGCTGCACCCAGGCGAGGGCGATCTGCGCGGTGGTCGCCCCGCGCTCGGCGGCGATCTTGTGCAGCGGCTCCAGGAGCGCGGTGTTGGCGCGGGCGTTGTCACCGGTGAAGCGCGGCTGGTGGCGGCGGAAGTCGCTGCCCGACAGCTCCTTCGCCGCGTCGGCGAACGCGCCCGTCAGGAAGCCGCGCCCGAGCGGCGAGTACGGCACGAAGGTCACGCCGAGCTCGGCCGCGGCGCCGACCGCGCTGCGCTCGACGTCCCGGCTGAAGACCGACCACTCCGACTGGAGGGCGGCGATGGGGTGCACCGCGTACGCCTCGCGCAGCTCGGCGCCGGTCACCTCGCTCAGGCCCAGGTGCTTGACCTTGCCTTCCCGTACGAGGTCGGCCATCGCGCCCACCGACTCGGCGAACGGGACGCCGGGGTCGCGGCGGTGCATGTAGTAGAGGTCGATGACCTCGACGTTCAGGCGGCGCAGGCTCGCCTCGACGGCCTTCTTGATGTAGGCCGGATCGTTGCGGACAGCCCGGTAGCCCGGGTCGTCGGCGCGGCGCTCGATGGCGAACTTGGTGGCCAGGGTGATCTCGTCGCGGTGGGCGGCGAGGAACGGGGCCAGGAACTCCTCGTTGGCGCCGGACCCGTAGATGTCGGCGGTGTCGATCAGCGTGACGCCCGCCTCGACGGTCGCCTCCAGGGTGTCGCGTGCGGCGGCCTCGTCGGTCTCGCCGTAGAACTCGCTGATGCCCATGGCGCCGAAGCCCTGGACGCCGATCTCGGGGCCGCCGTCGCCGAGGCGTACGGTGGCGATCTTCTCGGTGTTCGTGCTCATAGCCGTTCAGGCCCTCTCCGACGCCCGCCGGGCGTCCGCGTAAAAGTCGATCTTGTGATCGAGGACGGCGAGCGTGTCCTGGAGCTCCGCCATGCGTGTGATGACATCGCGCCGGGTCTGCTCCAGGAGCTCCTGCCGTTCGTCGAAGGTGTGCTCGCCCTCGCGGACCAGCTCGGCGTACCGGACCATGTCCGCGACCGGCATCCCGGTCAGCCGCAGCTTGGTGACGAAGGCCAGCCAGTCGAGGTCCTTGTTGGTGAAGCGCCGCTGCCCGGTGTGCGAGCGGTCCACGTGCGGCATCAGGCCGATCCGCTCGTACCAGCGCAGGGTGTGCGCGGTGAGTCCGCTGAGGGCGGAGACCTCGCTGATCGTGTAGCGGTCCTGGCCCTCGGGTCGGGGGTGTGACGGGCGGGTCTTGCACAGGTCCACGACCGCCGACTTCACAGGGATGCTCTCGATCACCGTCATGACCCCCACGCTAGAACGTTGGAGCGCACTCCAAGCAAGTGGAATCGGAGGGCGGTTTCCGCGACCGTTTAGGCTCATACGCATGAAGAGCCTGGCGCTGATCGAGAACTGGCCCGTGCCGCACGCGGCGGCCGCCGTCGTCCGTGCGGACGGCACCGTCGCCGGGGCGCACGGCCCGACCGGGCAGCGCTTCCCGCTCGCCTCCGTCACCAAGCCGCTCGCCGCGTACGCCGCGCTCGTCGCGTACGAGGAGGGCGCCGTCGAGCTGGACGAGCCCGCGGGGCCTCGGGGCTCGACCGTGCGCCATCTGCTCGCGCACACCTCGGGGCTCGCCTTCGACGAGCACCGGGTGATGGGTGCGCCCGGGGAGCGGCGGCTCTACTCCAACGCCGGGTTCGAGGTCCTGGGCGACCACATCGCGAAGCGGACCGGGATCCCGTTCGCCGACTATCTGCGCGAGGGCGTCCTCGAACCGCTCGGGATGACGTCGACGTCGCTCGACGGCTCGCCCGCCAAGGACGGCGTCTCGACCGTCGACGACCTGGTGCGGTTCGCGGCGGAGGTGCAGGCGCCGCAGCTGCTGCACCCGATGACGGTCGCGGAGGCGATGACGGTGCAGTACCCGGGCACGAAGGGCGTCCTGCCGGGGTACGGGCACCAGAACCCCAACGACTGGGGCCTCGGGTTCGAGATCCGGTCCGCCAAGTCCCCGCACTGGACGGGGAGTTCGTCCTCGCCCCGCACCTTCGGCCACTTCGGCCAGTCCGGCACGTTCCTGTGGGTCGACCCGCGGGCGTCGGCGGCGTGCGTCGCCCTGACGGACCGGACGTTCGGGGCGTGGGCGGTGGAGGCGTGGCCTGCGTTCACGGACGCGGTGCTGGCCGAGCTGGGATAGTTCCCCACCCCACCCCGCCCCTTCCCGAAAGCCCTCAGCCGGGCGGCTGGTTCGTCGGCCGCGGGCCGGTGGGGGGGGGGGGGGGGGGGGGGGGGGGGGGGGGGGGTGGGGGTGGGGGGGGGGGGGGGGGGGGG
>NZ_JBVIHM010000012.1:0-79878 GCF_055570295.1 Streptomyces sp. NPDC031265 | reverse complement strand
TTCCCCGCGCCCCTGACCACCCAGGGGCGCGGGGAACTGCGCGAGCAACCCGGCACGGCCCGCGGTCGAATCCGCTACACCTCGTTCAGCTCCCAGATCAGCAGCTCCACCTGGGTGCGGGCGACCAGGTCGAGGCCCAGCGCCTCGCTGATCCTCGCCGAGTCACCCGGCCCCAGCCGCCCGCCCGCCAGGTCGACCTCGCCGCGGACCACGTGGACGTAGACGCCGGGCGCGTCCGGAACCGCCGTGCGCTCGCCCGCCACCAGCCGCCGGACGTAGAGCATCGCGCCCGCCGCCAGGACCGCGTACGGGGTCGAGTCGGCTATGCCGCGGACGATCTCGTACGACGGGGTGCCGCCGGGCTGCCTGGGGGCCAGCCACATCTGGACGAAGACCAGGGGGGCGGTGCCGTCGTTGCGCTCCTCGTGGCGGACGCCTCCGGCCGAACTGAGGTGCTGGACGTCCCCCGCCCGTACGACCGTCGCGTGGCCCGTCGAGTCGCGGTGGGTGAGCTCGCCCTCCACCACCCAGGTGACGATCTCGGTGTGGCTGTGCGGGTGCTCGTCGAAGCCCGCGCCCGGCGCGAGCCGCTCCTCGTTGCAGGCCAGGACCGGGCCGAAGCGCAGATTGTCCGGGTCGTAGAAACGGCCGAAGGACAACGCGTGCAGGGACTCGACGCCGGCCGCCGCGTCGCCGCCCCGGTAGCGCTCGTGGGCGTGCCTCACGGAAATCACGGGGTCCACGGTAGGGCCTGTCCGGGCCCCCGAACCCCCGGCAGGGCACTCACCCGTCCTGATAAGGCAGTCTTGTCCCCGTGCCCGAACCCGAATCTGCGCCGCCGCCGAACGCCGCCCATCCGCACGCCGCGACCCTCAAGCGCCTTGAGCAGTCCTCCGGCCGGCTCGCCGCGAACGCCATCGCCCGCATGGACGAGACGCTGCCGTGGTACCGGGCGATGCCGCCGGAGAACCGGTCCTGGATCGGTCTGGTCGCCCAGGCCGGCATCGCGGCGTTCACCGAGTGGTTCCGGCACCCGGAGACCCCGCAGGCGATCTCCACCGATGTCTTCGGGACCGCGCCCCGCGAGCTGACCCGGGCCATCACCCTGCGCCAGACCGTCGAGATGGTGCGCACCACCATCGAGGTCATGGAGACCGCGATCGAGGAGGTCGCGGCGCCCGGCGACGAGTCGATCCTGCGCGAGGCCCTGCTGGTCTACGCACGCGAGATCGCCTTCGCCACCGCCCAGGTGTACGCCCAGGCCGCCGAGGCACGCGGTGCCTGGGACGCCCGGCTCGAATCGCTGGTCGTCAACGCGGTGCTCTCCGGTGAGGCCGACGAGGGCGCCGTCTCACGGGCCGCCGCCCTCGGCTGGAACTCGCCGGAGCACGTGTGCGTGGTGCTCGGCACCGCCCCCGACGGCGACAGCGAGCTCACCGTCGAGGCGATCCGGCGGGCCGCCCGGCACGCCAAGCTCCAGGTCCTCACCGGGGTGCTCGGTGACCGCCTGGTCGTCATCGCGGGCGGCAGCGACAACCCGCTCCAGGTCGCCAAGGCCCTGATCGGGCCGTACGCGGCCGGTCCCGTGGTGGCCGGCCCGGTCGTCCCCGACCTGCTGGCCGCCACCCGCTCCGCACAGGCCGCCGCCGCCGGGCTCAAGGCGGGCTCGGCCTGGCAGGACGCCCCCCGGCCCGTTCTGGCGGACGATCTCCTGCCGGAGCGCGCGATCGCCTCCGATCCGGCCGCGCGCGAGCAGCTGGTGGAGGAGATCTACAGACCGCTGGAGGAGGCGGGCTCGGCGCTCCTGGAGACCCTGAGCGTCTATCTGGAGCAGGCGAGCAGCCTGGAGGGCGCGGCCCGGATGCTCTTCGTACACCCCAACACCGTGCGCTACCGGCTACGACGTGTGACGGACGTCACCGGCTGGTCCCCCTCCGATGTACGTTCCGCCTTCACGCTCAGGATCGCCCTGATCCTGGGGCGTCTGGCCGACGGAGATCCTCAGTCCTAGACTTTTGTCGGACACCCACAATTCCCCCGACGGTTCTTCGTCCCTGTCCCCACGGGCGAGCAGGGCCGTCCACAAGAGAGAGTGTGAGAGTGCTCGTACTCGTCGCTCCCGGCCAAGGCGCTCAGACGCCCGGCTTCCTGACTCCCTGGCTCGACCTCCCCGGCGCCGCCGACCGGCTCGCCGCGTGGTCCGACGCCATCGGGCTCGACCTCGTCCACTACGGCACGCAGGCGGACGCGGACGCCATCCGCGACACCTCCGTGGCCCAGCCCCTGCTGGTCGCCGCGGGTCTGCTCTCCGCCGCGGCACTGGGTGACATCACCCCGGGCGCTGTGGCCGGCCACAGCGTCGGCGAGATCACCGCCACCGCGTACGCGGGCGTGCTCTCCGAGGAGGCCGCACTCGGCTTCGTACGTACCCGGGGCCTGGGCATGGCCAGGGCCGCGGCCATCACCGAGACCGGTATGTCCGCGCTGCTCGGCGGCGAGCCCGAGGTCGTCTTCCCGCACCTGGAGAAGCTGGGCATCACCCCGGCCAATGTGAACGGCGCGGGCCAGGTCGTGGCCGCGGGCACCCTGGAGCAGCTGGCCGCCCTGGAGGCGGACAAGCCCGAGGGCGTGCGCCGGGTCGTACCGCTGAAGGTCGCCGGCGCTTTCCACACGCACCACATGGCCCCGGCGGTCGACGAGCTGCGCGAGGCGGCGACGTCGCTGGACATCGCCGACCCGAAGATCACCTACGTCTCGAACGCCGACGGCCGCACCGTCGCCACCGGCTCCGAGATCGTCGCCCGCCTGGTCAACCAGGTTTCGAACCCCGTCCGCTGGGACCTCTGTATGGAGACGTTCCAGGAACTGGGTGCCACCGCGCTGATCGAGGTGTGCCCCGGCGGCACCCTGACCGGCCTGGCCAAGCGCGCACTGCCCGGTGTGAAGACCGTCGCCCTGAAGTCCCCGGACGACCTCGAAGCGGCCCGCGCGCTCATCGCCGAGACAGGGACACCTGCCGCTGACGCGGCGGGCGCCTGATAAGGAGCCGTACAGCATGTCGAAGATCAAGCCCAGCAAGGGCGCGCCGTTCGCCCGGATCATGGGCGTCGGCGGCTACCGGCCGACCCGGGTGGTTCCCAACGAGGTCATCCTGGAGAAGATCGACTCGTCCGACGAGTGGATCCGCTCCCGCTCCGGCATCTCCACCCGGCACTGGGCCTCCGACGAGGAGACCGTGACGGCGATGTCGGTGGAGGCCGCGGGCAAGGCCATCGCGGACGCCGGTCTCACCCCCGAGCAGATCGGCGGTGTGATCGTCTCCACGGTCTCGCACTTCAAGCAGACCCCGGCCGTCGCCACCGAGATCGCGGACAAGATCGGCGCCGTCAAGCCGGCCGCGTTCGACATCTCCGCGGGCTGCGCGGGCTTCGGCTACGGCCTCACCCTCGCCAAGGGCATGATCGTCGAGGGTTCGGCGGAGTACGTCCTCGTCATCGGCGTGGAGCGGCTCAGCGACCTGACCGACCTGGAGGACCGCGCGACGGCCTTCCTGTTCGGTGACGGCGCGGGCGCGGTCGTGGTCGGCCCCGCGGACGAGCCGGGCATCGCCCGTACCGTCTGGGGCTCCGAGGGCGACAAGTCCGAGACCATCAAGCAGACCGTGCCGTGGACGGAGTACGACAGCTCCGGCAAGTTCCCTGCGATCACGCAGGAGGGCCAGGCGGTGTTCCGCTGGGCCGTGTTCGAGATGGCGAAGGTCGCCCAGCAGGCGCTGGACGCGGCCGGAATCAGCGCGGACGACCTGGACGTCTTCATTCCGCACCAGGCAAACATGCGGATCATCGACTCGATGGTGAAGACTCTCAAACTGCCGGAGCACGTCACGGTCGCCCGTGACGTGGAGACCACCGGCAACACCTCGGCCGCCTCGATCCCGCTCGCGATGGAGCGGCTCCTGGCGACCGGACAGGCGAAGAGCGGTGACACCGCGCTCGTCATCGGCTTCGGGGCGGGTCTCGTGTACGCCGCGACGGTCGTTACCCTCCCCTAGGCACACCGGATCTTCCGGATGCCCACAAACCCGTAAAAAACCGAAGGAGCGCCACATGGCCGCCACCCAGGAAGAGATCCTTGAGGGTCTCGCCGAGATCGTCAACGAGATCGCCGGTATCCCCGTCGAGGACGTCCAGCTGGACAAGTCCTTCACGGACGACCTGGACGTCGACTCGCTGTCCATGGTCGAGGTCGTCGTCGCCGCCGAAGAGCGCTTCGAGTGCAAGATCCCGGACGACGACGTCAAGAACCTGAAGACCGTCGGCGACGCCGCGGACTACATCCTGAAGCACCAGGCCTGATCCGGTACCCCCGGAATCAGTCCCGGACTCAGTTCCGCGTGACTGCCGCCACCCGGCGGTGGCGCCGCTGATCCCCCCTTACACCGTGGAGAAATTTCCTGTGAGCTCGACCAATCGCACCGTGGTCGTCACCGGTATCGGCGCAACCACACCGCTGGGTGGCGACTCCGCCTCGACCTGGGAAGGTCTGCTGGCGGGCCGTTCCGGCGTCCGGCCCCTGGAGGGCGAGCGCTTCGCCGACCTCCCGGTCCGCATCGCCGCCACCGCCGCCGTCGAACCGGGCGAGGTACTGCCCCGCCCGCTCGCCCGCAAGCTGGACCGCTCGGCGCAGTTCGCGCTGATCGCGGCCAAGGAGGCCTGGGCCGACGCGGGCTACACCGCTCCCGCCGGTGAGGACCAGCCCATCGCCCCCGAGCGGCTCGGCACGGTCATCGCCTCCGGCATCGGCGGTGTGACCACCCTGCTCGACCAGTACGACGTGCTGAAGGAGAAGGGCGTACGCCGCGTCTCCCCGCACACCGTCCCGATGCTGATGCCGAACTCCCCCTCGGCCAACGTCGGTCTCGAAGTGAACGCCCGCGCGGGCGTCCACACCCCCGTCTCCGCCTGTGCGTCGGGCGCCGAGGCGATCGGCTACGCCGTGGAGATGATCCGCACCGGCCGCGCCGACGTCGTGGTCGCCGGCGGCACCGAGGCGGCCATCCACCCACTGCCCGTCGCGGCGTTCGCCAACATGATGGCGATGTCCAAGAACAACGACCACCCCGAGCAGGCCTCGCGCCCGTACGACAAGGCCCGTGACGGCTTCGTCCTCGGCGAGGGCGCCGGTGTCGTCGTCCTGGAGTCGGCCGAGCACGCCGCCAAGCGCGGCGCCCGGGTCTACTGCGAGGTGCTCGGCCAGGGCCTGTCGGCCGACAGCCACCACATCGCGCAGCCCGAGCCGACCGGCCGCGGTGTCGCGGCGGCTCTGCAGAACCTGCTGGACTCCACGGACCTCAAGCCGTCCGAGGTCGTCCACCTCAACGCGCACGCGACGTCCACCCCGCAGGGCGACATCGCCGAGATCAAGGCGCTGCGCAAGGTCCTCGGCGACGACATGGACCACATCGCGGTCTCCGCGACGAAGTCCATGACCGGGCATCTGCTCGGCGGCGCCGGCGGCATCGAGACCGTCGCGACGGTCCTGGCCCTTCACCACCGGGTCGCGCCCCCGACCATCAACCTCGACGACCTCGACGACGAGGTGGAGGCGGACATCGTCCGCGGCGAGCCGCGCGCGC
Source organism: Streptomyces sp. NPDC031265 (assembly GCF_055570295.1). Taxonomy (NCBI): domain Bacteria; kingdom Bacillati; phylum Actinomycetota; class Actinomycetes; order Kitasatosporales; family Streptomycetaceae; genus Streptomyces; species Streptomyces sp. NPDC031265. The sequence goes on along the minus strand of NZ_JBVIHM010000012.1, from coordinate 74,243 downwards.
TGCCCGCCGGGTCCATCGCGGCCATCAACAACTCGTTCGGGTTCGGCGGGCACAACGTGGTGCTGGCGTTCCGTTCCGTCTGAGACGCGTATACGTAACCGGAAGGGCCCCCACCGAGCGGTGGGGGCCCTTTCCGTTACGCATCGGACCGCGGCACGTGTCATACGACCTGGTGCAGCCACCTCACGGGCGCGCCCTCGCCCGCGTACCGGAACGGCTCCAGCTCGTCGTCCCAGGGCTTGCCGAGGAGGCGGGCGATCTCGGCCTCCAGATCGGTCTCGCCCCGCACCGAGCGGGCGAGCGCGGCCCGCAGCCGGTCCTCGGGGATCAGGATGTCGCCGTGGATGCCGGTGACCGCGTGGAAGATTCCCAGGTCGGGCGTGGCGCTGTAGCGCTCGCCCTCGGCCTTGGCGCACGGCTCCGCCGTGACCTCGAACCGCAGCATCTGCCATCCGCGCAGGGCGGACGCGAGTTTGGAGGCGGTGCCGGGCTCGCCCTGCCAGGAGAACTCCGCTCTCCAGGTGCCGGGCGAGGCGGGCTGGCGGATCCAGTCGAGCTGGACGCGCACACCGAGCACCCCCGCCACCGCCCACTCGACGTGCGGGCACAGCGCGCGGGGGGCGGAGTGGATGTACAGAACTCCACGTGTCGTCACCGGGACCTCCAGTGCGGTTCGAGGTTCGCCTTCCCCAGCGGCCTCCCGCCCCTACCGGTCTCGGTCAGGACAGCACCTGACATTCTGCCCCGGGGTTCAACAGTAAACAGCATCGGGAGTTAATCTCCTGAATGGGGACAGTATGTGACGTGATGTAATTTACCGGAGCCGTCTGGCGTGGTTCCTCTGGCTGGACGGGCCAAAGCTACCGCGCGGAGCAGACAGAAAGGTGTCGTACGGTCGGTCCTGGGCCCGGGAACACGAAGCTTTCACCCGGCAGGACGTCAGGGGCACCCGAGGGAGGGGACCAGGGGATGGACCAGGGGACGTTGCCGACGCGCCGAAGCCGCCCCGCGCGGCGCCGCACCGCTGCCGCCGCCGCTCTCACGGCGATGACGCTCGCCGTCACGGCGGGGTGCACCAGCTCGGAACCACCGGCGGACCACCGCGCCGAAGCGGCCCCGAAGCCGTCACCGACGCCCACCCCCCACTGGAATCCGCGCCCGGCGTCGATCGCCGCCGTGGGCGACTCCATCACCCGGGGCTTCGACGCCTGCATGGTCCTCTCCGACTGCCCCGAGGCGTCCTGGGCCACCGGCAGCGACGCGGGCGTCCAGTCGCTGGCGACCCGGCTGCTCGGCGCCGGCTCCGCGGCCACCCGCAGCTGGAACTACGCGAAGACCGGCGCCCGGATGTCCGACATCCCGGCCCAGCTGACCCGCGCGGCGGCCCACCGCCCCGAGCTGGTCACGGTGATGGTCGGCGGCAACGACGCCTGCCGGGCCTCGGTCGACGGTATGACGTCGGCGGCCGACTTCCGGGCGGGCTTCGAGACGTCCCTGCGCCGGTTGCGCACCACCCTGCCCAAGACCCAGGTGTACGTGTCGAGCGTGCCGGACCTCAAGCGCCTCTGGTCGGAGGGGCGGGGCAACGCTCTGGGCAAGCAGATCTGGAAGCTGGGCATCTGTCAGTCCATGTTGAGTGACGCGGACGATCTGGGGGCGGCGGCGGGCGAGCGGCGCGACGCGGTGTACGAGCGGGTGGTGGCGTACAACAAGGCGCTGAAGGACGTATGTGCGAAGGACCGTTACTGCCGTTACGACGGCGGCGCGGTCTTCGCCTACCGCTTCACCGACGACCAGCTGAGCCACTGGGACTGGTTCCACCCCAGCAAGGACGGCCAGGGCCGGCTGGCGGAGATCGCGTACCGCAATGTGACGGCGGCGAGGCCGCCGCGGTAGGAGGGTGACCGGCCGTCGGCGGCTGGATACCTCCCCCTACCCTCCCGTAACTCCGAGTCCCCCTGTTCACAGGGGAGTTCCTTCCCGATACTGGCCGCCCAGGCCTCGACGGAAGGATGCGCGGTGGTACGTGTACGGGTGGCACGGCTGGCCCTGCTGGTCGCTTCGATGACGTTCGGCGCGGTGCTCGCGCCGGTCCCGGCGCAGGCGCAGACCCCGGCCGCGACGGGGGTGCCGCCGACCGTGGAGGAGCAGCGCCTGGACCTGGCCGTACCGCAGGAGATACTGCGGCGCTCCGGGTTCGACGACGTGGCCGGGCGGTTCGCGCGGGAGCTCGACGGTGTGCGGTCCTACCGGGAGGCCGAGCGCCTGGTCGCCCGCGAGAGTGCGGGGCTGTGGCGGCGGGCCGTGGGCCGGGCGCAGGGGCGCGGTCCGGCGGGCGGCGACCTGAGCCGGGGCGACGACCGGCCGCTGTACTGGGCGCGGCTGGGGATGACGCGCGAGCTGCGGGGCTGGGAGCCCGGGTTCGGGCTGTCCGCCGCGCGGCGGGCGGCGCTGCTCGACCGTCTGGAGCGGGGGTCGCGGGGCCAGGACTCGATCGCGTACGGCTCGGCCACCGGCTACAAGAAGATCCTGCTCACCGGGTTCGACCCCTTCACCCTCGACCGGGACATCCGGATCAGCAATCCGTCCGGCGCGACGGCATTGGCGCTGGACGGCACCTGGATCAGCACGGCCGCCGGGCCCGCCCGGATCGAGACGGCCATGTTCCCCGTCCGCTGGGACGACTTCGCGGCGGGCACGGTCGAGCGGACGCTGCGGCCGGTGCTGCCGCAGGTCGACCTGTTCACCACGGTCAGCCAGGGGCGGATCGGGCGGATCGACGTCGAGCGCTTCAACGGGGCGTGGCGGGGCGGGTTCCCGGACAACGAGGACGTCTCGCGCACGGAGACCGTGCCGGTCGCCGACCCGGCGAGCCAGCCGCAGTGGACGACGACCACTCTGCCGTACGGGGCGATCATGGCGGCTCGTACCGGCCCGTTCCCGGTGTACGACCACACGTCGGTGACGGAGATCCCGACGGGCGGTACGGGGCCGGTGGTGCGGGAGGACGGGCCGTCGGCGGGGTCCGTGGCGCGAGCCGGGGGCGGGGGTGACTACCTCTCCAACGAGATCGCGTACCGGGCGACGCTGCTGCGGGACCGGCTGGGTCTGTCGATCCCGGGAGGTCATGTGCACACCCCTGTGCTGGAGTTCGGGGCGGGGAACACGGATCCGTCGACGGGGGCGGTGACGGATGCGGAGTTCGAGCGGAATCGGGGGGAGATCGTGGGGCAGGTGCGGGCGATCGTGACGACGGCGGTGTCCCCCACCCCGCCCCTTTCCTGAACCCTCCGGGGGTGGGAGCGGGCTGAGGCGGGTTTCCCGGGGCTACGCCCCGGACCTGCGGTTGTGTGTGGCTGGTCGCGCAGTTCCCCGCGCCGGCCCGGAGTCGTCAGCCCGACGAAGAGGACGAACCCGACCCCATCGACCCGACCCCATCGAAGGGACGGGGTCGGGTTCGCATCTCCGCCTACTTGAGCGCTGTACCACCCGAGTTGTGATAGGCGATCGCCTTTTTGATCAGGTTTCCGCCGTCGGTCTCGACCGATGTCTGTTCTTGCTGCCCCGCACCGAACAGCAGGCCGGCGATATGCGCTTTCGCCACCTGGTCCATGTGCGCGAAGAACCAATCCACCTTGTCGTCCTTGTAATGGTTGAGGGTGTTGTTCTGCGCCATGTTGCCTACGGGAATCTGCCACAAGACGACCGGCTTGCCCACGGACTCGGCCATCGTCTTGTAGAACCCCAGCGAGGCAGCGGCCTTCTGGTCGGTCCAGAAGTTGTTGTAGCCGCCGTGGGCCGACTGTGCGTACCAGCCCGCATCGCGGTCCGACACGTCGGCGACCAGGAAGTCGGCGTTCTGTGCCCCGAGGTTCGCGTAATCCCTCGCGCATCCCTGTGTGTTGCTCTGCCAGTCCCAGCAGGAAAGGTGGAACCCCACGGTGGTGTTCGGCGCGTATTTGTGCGCCATCGCGATCAGGCAGCGGGAGAGTCCGGCGGCGCTGTTTTCCTGCGATCCGCAATCCGTCGGATTTGCGCCCGAGACCTTCGCGGCAACCTTGTGCGGATCGCCGAGCGACCGGACGTAGCCCCAGAAATCAGGCTCAAGGTCGATCATGTCGTGCGAGTTGCCGATCTTCTGGAGGAAGAAACGGTAGTCGTTCATGTACCGGGTCAGCAGGTCGGCCCTGTTGATGGCCACGACCTCGCCCGGACCGTCGCCCGAGCCTGCCAGATCCCCGAGGTCGCGCAAGGAGTACCAGGTCCAGAAGAACTTCTGCGGGCGCGGGCTGCCCTTGTAGGTCGCCTTGGCCACATGGTCGTCCCACCAGGTCACGTAATTGCCGGGCGCCGTGGTGCTGCCGGACCAGCAGCCCCACCAGCTCTTCCACGCGTCCTGGCAACGCGCGGCCGAATAGTAGGCCGACGAGGGCGCGGGCTGGCTGTGCACATAGGCGTATCGCACGTCGAACGGCGCGGCGTTCGCCGAGGCGTCAGACATCGAGCCGCCGATGAGCACCGTGCTGCTCCCCATGAAACGTGTCGCCTGGCTGCCGCCACCGGCCGCAGGGGACGACGCCGGAGACGGACGCGTGCCGGTCGGAGCCTGGCTGGTGGGAACACCGCCGCCCGTCGAGGTGGGTGTGCCGACGCTCCCGACCGGGACGAGTTGCCACTGCTGGTTGGCGCCGCCCCCGTCGCGGTACTGGACGACGTCGCCCCCGTCAGCCTTGGAGGCGTTGCGGACCTCGACGGCCATGCCACTGAAGCGATTGATCAGACGGACGTGGCCGTCCGGTGAGTCCGCCAGCTTGAACTGCTGGTTGGTGCCGTTCCGGTCGCTCCACTGCACGATGGTGGAGCCGGCGGTCTTCGACCAGTTGTTGTCGTCCAGCACCTTGCCGGAGTTCCGGTTCTGCAGCCGGTAGTACCCGTCACCCGCGTCGATGAACCGCCACTGCTGGTTGGCCCCGCCGTGACGGCCCCACTGCACCACCGCCGCGCCGTCGTTCGTGGCGAAGCCGCGGCCATCCAGCACTTTGCCGCTGTTGCGGTTGACCAGCACGTACCACGACTTCAGATCCACGGTTCCCGCCGAGGCCGTGTTGACCACAACAGCGGAGCCGGCCAGGACAGCCATGACGACGGCCGCCCAGACACTCCGACGCGCGAACAACCGACGGGCACGGTGCATCACTTTTCGTTTCCCCGTGACGGCTGAGCGGGACGACCGGTGACTACCGCGGGCGTGGCCGCGCGGCACGAGGGCCGCCAGCGCGGTACGCCACCGACGACGTGGGTGGGCGAGGGGCATGTCTGTGCTCTCTTTCAGCCGTTGCGTCTGACCGGACCACCTGGCCGGACAACACCCAGTGGTCCGAGGAGGCCGAAAGGTTGCCGCACACGCGGAGATTCACAGATTCACCGAAGCCATCGCTGACCTCGGTCCCCCGCCCGGCCGCCCGCCCAGGGCTTTGAGGAAGGGGCGGGGTGGGGGGCTCGGCCCTGGGGTCAGTCCCGCAGCGCCGACAGATCCTCCCCCGCCAGATCGCTCCTCCCCACCAACACCTCCCGCACCGCCTCCAGCACCGGCGACCCCACCACCTCCGTCGCCAGCGACACATCCTTCGCCGCCAGTGCCACAGGGAAGTACGCGTCCGTCGCGAACGCCCGCCCCACCAGCCCGCCCAGCGGGCTCGCCGCCAGCGAAGACCGGGTCAGTTCGGGCGGCAGGCCCAGGGCCGCGGCCAGACGCAGGGACTCGGTCACCAGGGCCACCCCGCCGATCACCGCGCTGATCAGGACCAGCTTGAGCGCCGCCCCCGTACCCACCTCGCCGCACCGCGTCACCGACCCCAGCTCCGCCAGCAGCCCCTCCACCGGGGCCGTCTCGCCCCCGGCCAGGATCAGGAGTTCGCCCTCCGCGGCCCGGTCCACGCTTCCCATCACCGGCGCGTCGATGAACGCGATCCCGTCGGGGAGACGGGATGCCAGCTCCCGGACCGTGTCCGGCCCGACCGTCGACGTGTCGATCCACGTCGCCCCCGCCCGCAGCGCCGGAACCATCGCGTCCGCCACGGCGAGCGCCGCCGCCGGGTCCGCGAGCATCGTGATGACCACATCGGCGTCGCGGACCGCCTCGGCGGGGCTCGCCGCAGCCACGGCCCCCTCGGCCACCAGCGCCCCGGCCTTGCTCGCCGTACGGTTCCAGACCGTCAGCCCGTACCCCGCCGCGAGCAGCCGGCGAGCCATCGGCGCCCCCATGTTGCCCAGCCCCAGAAACGCGACCTGCCGCACGTTCGACTTTGCCTTCTCGCTGTTCATGGAACGACCGTACGAACACGCCACCCATGCCACAAGCGAATGTCTAGCATGGCAGCCATGAGCTCTCCGCATACCACTACCCACAGCCTCTACGACGTCTTCCTCCGCGTCGCCTCCGACGGCTCCTTCACCGCCGCCGCACAGGCCCTCGGCTACACCCAGTCCGCCGTCTCGCGGCAAGTCCAGGCGCTGGAGGACGAGTTGGGGAGCGTGCTCTTCGACCGGCTGGCCCGGGGGGTGCGGCTCACCGAGGCCGGGCGGGTGCTGGTGCCGCACGCCGAGGCGGTACGGGACCGACTCGCCGCCGCCCGCGCCGAGCTCGCCGCGCTGCGCACGCTCGACGGCGGGCTGCTGCGCGTCGGGGCGTTCTCGACCGCCGACGCCGCGCTGCTCCCCCGCACCCTCGCCGCGTTCCGGCGCCGCCATCCCGGGGTGGTCCTCGCCCGTACCGAGGGGCCCTCCGTCAAGCACCTCGGGCTGCTCGCCGCCGGGGAGCTGGACATCGCCGTGGTCAGCGCCACCGCCGGGCGCGCCCTCGACGGCTGCGCCCTGCGGCATCTGCTCGACGAGCCGATGTTCGTGGCGATGCCGCCGGACCATCCCCTGGCGGGGCGGAGGCGGCTGCGGCTGGCCGAGCTCGCCGACGAGGAGTGGGTCGCGGGCAGCACGCGGCCGGAGGACACGTTGATGCGGCCGGTCCTTGAAGGCGGGTTCCGGCCCCGTACGACTCTCGTCGTACGGGACTGGATCGCCAAGCAGGGCTTCGTCGCGGCCGGGCTCGGCGTGACCCTGCTGCCCGCCCTCGCCGCGGACTCGGTCCGCGCCGACATCGCGCTCGTCCCCGTACACCCGGATGACGTACCGCACCGCGCGGTCTACGCGGCGACCCCGCACGGCCGCGCCGACTCCCCGGCCGTGGCCGCCTTCCTCGCCGAACTCCGGGCCACGGCGCGGCAGATCATCCCGTCGGGCCGCCCGTAAGGGTCGGTCCGGCCGTTTCGGGCTCCAGCTGAGGTTCCGTCGCCGTCTCGTCGAGCAGGTCCCGCACCATCAGCGTCGCCCCCGCCACCGCCCCCGGCATCAGGAACACCGCCACGAACGGCACCAGGAACGCCAGCGTCAGCGGGACGCCGAAGCCGAGGACGAGCAGGCGGCGCGTGCGCAGCAGGGCGAGGCGGTCCGCCAGTTCCACTCGCCGGCGCTGGAGCGCCACCGCCGTCAGCTCCTCGGTGAGGAAGAAGCCGGAGACGCAGAAGCCGATCGCGGGGACCACCGTCTGGCCGACCACCGGCACGAAGCCGAGGGCGAAGAGGAGGACGCCGTACAGGACGACGCGCGTCAGGACGCGTACGGAGTCACGGGCGGAGATCCACAGCTCGCGCCAGAGCGGCAGGCCGGACTCCGGCGCCTCGCCGCCGCTCTCCGCGCGGTCGACGTCCTCGGACAGCTTCTCGTAGAAGGGCTGGCCGACCAGGAGCGTCACCGCGGTGAAGGTGATCACCGCCAGGAACAGGCCCATCGCGAAGACCAGCGCCGTCAGGAAGCCCCGGAACAGGCTCAGCCACGGCGAGGACCAGCCGTCTGCGAACGGGGTCGCCCAGCCGGCGAAGTCGTCCGCCCCGTAGGCGAGCCCGGTCAGCGCCGCCGCGTACAGGACCAGGGTGACCAGGCCGGGCAGCAGTCCGATCCCCAGGGACCGGCCGTGGCCGGTGACCCATCGCTGCCCTTTGACCAGATAACCGAAGCCCGCCCCGAGATCACGCATGGCCGAACTCTATCGGCCGGTAACCGCCCCTCTCGTACAGGAGTTCCCCGCTCCGGAACGCGGCGAAGGGCCGCACCCCGCCGTGCCGGGTGCGGCCCTTCGTACGGACGCCGGGCGACCGCAGGGACGTCAGGCGACCGCGAGGTCGACCGTGATGTTGCCGCGCGTGGCCTTCGAGTACGGGCACACCTGGTGCGCCTTCTCGACGAGGTCGCGCGCGGTGGCCGCGTCCACGTTCGGAATGGCCGCGGAGATCTTGACGATGATGCCGAAGCCGTCGTCGTTCTTGCCGATGCCGACCTCGGCGGTGACCGTCGAGCCGGATATGTCGGCGTTCTCCTGGCGCGCCACCACACCGAGGGCGCCCTGGAAGCAGGCGCTGAAACCGGCCGCGAACAGCTGCTCCGGGTTGGTGCCCGCGCCGCTGCCGCCCATCGCCTTCGGCGGGTTCACGACCACGTCGAGCCGACCGTCGTCGGTGGCGACCCGGCCGTCCCGGCCGTTCTCGGCGGCGGCGACGGCGGTGTACAGAACGTCGGACTGCTGGATGGACATGCTGGGGGCTCCTCCTGCTCGTTCCCGGCCGCTCGCGCCCACGACAGCCGGGATGTGGAAAGACCTTATCGGATGGCGGAAGTCATCCGATAAGGTCTTCAGGAGTGGCAGAGGTCACGCGGGCGGGGTCACTCGCCCAGCGAGACGACCATCTTTCCGGTGTTCTCGCCCCGGAGCATGCCGAGGAAGGCGTCCGCGCCGTTCTCGATGCCCGCAACGACCGTCTCGCCGTACTTCAGCTCACCGGAGGCGATCCAGCCGGCCACCTCCTGGACGAACTGCGGCTGGAGCGCCGCGTGGTCGCCGACGAGGACACCCTGGAGCCGCAGCCGCTTGCCGATGATCATGGCCATGTTGCGCGGGCCCGGGGTCGGCTCGGTGTCGTTGTAGCCCGCGATCATGCCGCAGATGGTGGCGCGGCCGTGCACGTTCAGCGAGGAGATAGCCGCTTCCAGGTGCTCGCCGCCGACGTTGTCGAAGTAGACGTCGATGCCGTCCGGGGCGGCCGCGCGCAGCTGGTCGCGGACCGGGCCGTTCTTGTAGTTGAAGGCGGCGTCGAAGCCCAGCTCCTCCACCAGCCACTTCACCTTCTCGTCGGAGCCGGCCGAGCCGATCACCCGCGAGGCGCCCTTGAGACGGGCCAGCTGGCCGACCTGGCTGCCGACCGCGCCGGCCGCGCCGGAGACGAAGACCGCGTCGCCCTCCTTGAAGGAGGCGACGTCGAAGAGTCCCGCGTACGCGGTCAGGCCCGTCATACCGAGCACGCCGAGGTACGCGGAGAGCGGGGCCAGCGAGGCGTCGACCTTGGTGGCGTGCTTGGCGTCCAGGTCGGCGTACTCGCGCCAGCCGAGCCCGTGCAGCACATGGTCGCCGACGGCGAAGCGCTCGTCACCGGAGGCCACGACCTCGCCCACCGCGCCGCCGTCCATGGGCTTGTCGAGCTGGAACGGCGGGATGTACGACTTCACGTCGTTCATACGGCCGCGCATATACGGGTCGACGGACATGAAGAGGTTGCGGACCAGGATCCGGCCCTCGGCGGGCGCGGCGACCGGGACCTCGCGGAGCGCGAAGTCGGCCGGGACCGGCCAGCCGTGCGGGCGGGCGACGAGGTGCCATTCACGGCTGGTGGCGGGGAGTGCGGACGGTGCGGACATGGGGTGCGTCCTCCTGCGGTGCGGTCGCCGGGTCCGGCGGATTACTTCAGGTACTGAAACAACCATGCTCCTGGATATTTGAGATTGTCAAGTAACTCGTTACGCTGGTTCCATGGCCACGCGTATGGATGCCCTCACCCTCGAAGTCGTCGACCTCATCGGCTCGGTGGTGTCGCGCTACCACGAGGAGTACGAGCGGGCCGCCGCCGAGCACGCGCTCACCGGCGCGCAGGCGCGCGTGCTCGGGCTGCTCTCGCTGGAACCGGTGCCGATGCGCAAGATCGCGCGGAAGCTGAAGTGCGAGCCGTCGAACGTCACGGGGATCATCGACCGCCTGGAAGCCCGCGGCCTCGTCGAGCGTCGCCCCGACCCGGCCGACCGCCGGGTGAAGCTGGCGGCGCCGACGGAGGAGGGGCTGGCGACCGCGGCGCGGCTCCGCGACTCCCTGGACTTCGCCCGCGAGCCGCTGGCGGAGCTGTCGGCGGAGGAGCGGACGGTGCTGCGGGATCTGCTGAAGCGGATGCTGGGCACCCCCTGAGGGGCGCGGGGCTGTGACATGTGCGGCTCCGCCGCGATGAGGGTCCCCCCTGTTCGAGCGAAGCCGAGAACCTGGGGGAGCGACCAGCCCCCACCGGCCCACAGCTGACTACAGGCACCACCAGAGGAAGCGGTTGCACGTCTGCGTCGGGGTCGGCGTGGGGGGCGGCGCCGGTGGTGGCGGTGCGTCCGAGGTGGACGGCTGGGGTGACGTCGACGGGAGCGGGGAGCCGTCCGGGCCCGTGGGCGTGGGGGCCGGGGCGCTCGGCCCGCTGGTCGGGCCGGTGGCCGGGTGCGAGCCGCCCGGGGCCGGGGCGCCGCCGGTCCCGGTTCCGGTCCCGGTTCCGCTGCCGGTGCCGCCCGGGCCGGGGCGCGTACCGCCCGGGTTCGGGTGGCTCTTGCCGTGACCGTTCCCCGCGGGCACCGCGCTCGGCCGCTCGGGGCCGCCCACATCGCTCGCGTCAGGGGCCGGCGCGTCCGTCTCCTGCGAGATCTGCTCCTCCTCGTGTACGGAGGTGGCGGCGCCGCGGTCGTCCGGCGGCGGCTCGATGGCGAGCTGTGCGATACCCAGCGCGCCGGCCGCGAGGACGACACCCGCCGAGCCGAACAGCACGAGGCGGCCGCGCCGCTTGCGGGCGCGGCGGCGCGGTCGGGCCCGGGGCGGCTCGCGGCGCGCGCGGCGGTGACCGGCGGGAGCCGGGTCCGCACCGGATGCGGCGGACTCGTAGACCCCGAGGTCGATGACTTCTGGCTGCCGCAGTTCCTCCGCGGGGGTGCCGCATCCGGCGCAGGCCAGTGCGCCGTTGAGGTGCCGTCGGCAGGCGTGGCAGTAATCCATGGCCAACGGAGGCTATGCGGGTAGCGGTCGACAATTGGGGCCGGGAATGTGTGGATCTTGTGTGGAAGCCCTCCTTCCAGGGCGTGTCGGTGGCACGAAGTCGGGCGTTCGGTGCGATGTCGGTGGGGCCGGGCAGGATGGGGTCATGACGGACGCGCAGCCCCACGTTTTCGGCCCGCTCGACTTCCAACTCGTCCTGCTGCGGCGGATGGCCGACCACCAGCCGGAGCTGGTCGACGACGCCCGCCGCGAGCTGGGGGTGTCCATGGCACAGATGCGGGAGGCCAACCGCCGCTGGCAGGCGATGGCCCGCTCGCCACGCTCCCGGGGTGCCGCCGCGCGCTACCGGTCGGTGCTCGGCGCGCCCGAGACGGTGGCCCGGCGCAAGGTCGGCGACCTGGAGTGCGAGGCCCGGCTGTGGCCGGTGCCGCTGTGGCCGACGCTGCGGTTCGAGGTGCTGGCCGGGCCGGACGGGACGGTGTGGAACGAGTGGCTGGTCCGGGCCCCCGGCGAGCCCGGCCCCGTACTGGGGACGGCGGCGGACCTGCGCCCGTGGTCCTGCACGGTCGACGAGGCGGCCCGCGCCTTCCCCCCGGCCCGCCCGATGGAGGGCAGCGCCCCCACCCGCTGGCAACTGGAGCTGACGGCGCCGGACGGCGAGAAGTGCGTGGCGGAGTTCTCCTGGGGGCTGCTGCAGGGCCTGCGGCCGGCGGTGCGGGAGGTGTAACCGGGGCGCGTCTGTCGGCTGCGGACCGTCTGGAGCCGCTCGCACCGCTCCCCACGCACCCCGAAGATCTCGGCTGCGGACCGTGCTGGCTGGTCGCGCAGTTCCCCGCGCCCCTCAGGTAATCCACCGGCACCCAAGAACGCGGCTCGGTTCCGCCCCTCAGGGGCGCGGGGCTGTGACACGTGCGGCTCCGCCGCGATGAGGGTCCCCCCTGTTCGAGCGAAGCCGAGAACCTGGGGGAGCGACCGGCCCACGACGGCCCGCAGCCGAAATCAGACCCGCGACCACGCCCGCACCCCCCAACACCCGCAGGCACGCCGAAGCCGAACACATTGTCCCCCGATCAGCCCCGCCTCCGGGGCAACTGGCACTCAGTCAGCCGACGCCCGACCGGCCCAGCCCAGCGCGCGCGGCGACCGCGGGGAACGGACGATCCGATCAAGGACCGCCACTCGGGAGGATGCCGTGACCGTCAGTCTGGAGCAGTTGCGCCGTTGCCACGTAGCCGTCGACCTCGGCGCCGCGAGGACGCGCGTATTCGTCAAGGGCCTGGGACTCGTCGTGGACGAGCCCAGCGTCGCGGCCATCAACACCCGTACCGGCGCGCTGATCGCCGTCGGCGCGTTCGCCGAGAGGATGACCGGCCGTACGCCCGACTACATCCGCGTCGCCCGGCCCGTGACCGGCGGCACCGTCGTCGACATCGAGATGGCCCAGCGCATGCTGCGGCATCTGGTCGGCGAGAAGCTGCGGCGCCAGCTGCGCCGCAAGCCGGGGCTGCGGGCCGCCGCCTGCACCCCGCACGAGGCCGACCCGCTCGCCCAGCGCGCCACCGTCGAGACCCTGGTGGGGCTCGGCGCCCGCCGGGTCGAGCTGGTCGACACCCTGATCGCGGCGGCCGTCGGCTGCGGGCTCCCGGTCGAGCAGCCGACCGCCACCATGATCATGGTGTGCGGGGCGGCCACGACCCAGATCGCGGTGCTCTCACTCGGCGCGATCGTCACCGCCCAGCGGATCCCGGTGGGCGGCGACGCGATCGACCACGCCGTCATCCAGCACCTGCGCCACCAGCACGAGCTGATGCTGCCGAGCCAGTCCGTGCGCCCCCTCCAGCTCGCCCTCAGCGGCAACGGGCTGACCTCGCACGGCCCCGCCTCCACCGAGATCCACGGCCGGGACGTCGCCACCGGCCTCGCCCGCTCGGTCCAGGTCGACACCGCGGCCGTCCGCGACGCGATCCACACCCCACTGACCGCCGTCCTCGACGGCATCGGCAAGGTCCTGCGCGACTGCCCCCCTGACCTGGTCGCGGACCTCGCGGACCGGGGGATCATGATGGTCGGCGGAAGCGCCCTGCTGCCGGGCCTGGACCAGATGCTGCGCAAGGCGACCGGCATGCCCGTGGCCATCGCCGAACGCCCGGACGTCTGCGCCATCCTGGGCCTCGGCGCGATGCTGGACGGCACGATCGAGTCGATGGTCCTCGACCCGCTCGCGGAGTGAGGTGTCGGGTGAGGTGCCGGGTGAGGTGTCGGGTGAGGTGCTGCGTGAAGGCAGCAGGGGCGCGGTGCGCGCGGACGTCGGATCCGGGACCGGGACACCGCTGCCCGTCCTGCTCGAAGCCGTCCTCGGCGTCGGCTCCGAGCTCGAACTGCACACCACCCTCCAGCACATCGTGGACACCGCGGCCGAGCTGACCGGCGCCCGGTACGGGGCGCTCGGCGTCGTCGACCCCGAGCGCGGCCGGCTCACCGACCTGTTCACGGCCGGGCTCACCGACGCCGAGCGGGAGCGGATCGGGGCGCTCCCGGACGGGCACACCGGGCTGCTCGGCGCGCTCGTCCAGGACCCGCGGCCGCTGCGGCTCGCCGATCTCACCACCGACCCGCGCTCGTCGGGCGTGCCGCCCGGCCACCCGCCGATGCGCTCGTTCCTGGGCGTGCCCATCCGCGTACACACCGAGGTGTTCGGCAGCCTCTACCTCACCGAGAAGCGCGGCGGAGCGTTCACCGAGGAGGATCTGGCGCTGCTGCGGGTGCTCGCCTCGCAGGCGGGGATCGCGATCGGCAATTCCCGGCTGTACGAGACGGCCCGGCGCCGCGAGCGGTGGATCGAGGGCGCCGCCGCCGTCACCACCTCGCTGCTGACCGGCGACACGGCGGCGGACGCGCTGATGACGGTCGCCGAGCGGGCCCGGCTGCTCGCGGACGCGGCGGCCGGGGTGGTGCTCCAGCCCACCGAGGAGGGCGGGATGGAGATCGTCGCCGCCTCCGCGCCGGACGACCCGGGCGACATCGTGGGGACGACCATCGCGCCCGGCTCGCCGGTGCTGGTCCAGCTGCTCGGCGGGGAGCCGGTGTTCATCGAGGACTCGGCGACCGACCCCCGGATGACCACGCATGTACGGACCCGCTTCGGGCCGAGCATGATGCTGCCGCTGCAGAGCGGCGGCAAGCTCATCGGTACGCTCGCGCTCCCCCGGCGCCGCGGGGCCGAGCCGTACACGGCGGTGGAGCGGCTGCTGGCCGCGCAGTTCGCCTCGCAGGCCGCGCTCGCGCTCGTCCTCGCGGACGCGCAGCACAACCGGGAGCGGCTCGCGGTGTACGAGGACCGCGACCGGATCGCCCGCGACCTCCACGATCTGGTCGTCCAGCGGCTGTTCGCGACCGAGATGATGCTGGAGTCGACGCGCCGGCGCGCCGCGAAGGCCTCCGGCGACGACACGGACGAGCTGCTCACCCGGGCCGTGGACGAGCTGGACTCCACGATCCAGGAGGTCCGCACCGCCATCTTCGCCCTCCAGCAGCCGCCCGCCGACGCGCCGACGACCGTACGGGGCCGGGTGCTGCGCGAGACGGACGGCGCGGGGGCGCTGCTCGGGTTCCGGCCGTCGGTGGTGTTCGCGGGGGCGGTGGATGCCGTTTTGTGCGACGCCGTCGCCGGGCGGCTGTTGTCGGCCCTGCGCACCGCGTTGGCTGCCGCGCATCGCCGTCCCGGGGTTTCGTCCGTCGCGGTCGTCGTCGATGCGACCGTCGTCCTGCCGGACGGGCGTCCCGGTGTGCGGCTCACCGTCACGGATGACGGGGAGGGGGGCGGGGCCACGGTGTGGGAGGCGCCTCTGTAGATGTGGGAGGCGCCTCTGTAGGGGGCGGTGGATGTGCGTCGGCGGCTGCGGGCCGGTGGGGGCTGGTCGCGCAGTTCCCCGCGCCCCTAGAGGGTGCGGCTCTGGGCAGCCCGCAGGGCGATCCTCGTGTCCGAGCGTGCCACCCCCGCGTCCCGTTTCAGCCGGCGCAGCAGCCCGTCGAGCGCCGCCGGGTCGGCCGCCCTGGCCCGTACGAGATAGTCGTGCTCGCCCGTGACGTGCACGACCTCCGTGATGCCCGGCAGCTTCAGGGCGACCTTCTCGAACTCCTCGTTCGTCGTGTCCAGGCGCAGGGTGACGTCGATGAAGACGACGAGCCCGGGCCCGGCGTCGGCCGTCGGGTCGACCAGGACCGTGAAGCCCCGGATGACGCCGTCGCGGCGCATCCGCCGCACCCGGTCGGCGGCGGCGTTCGCGCTGAGCCCGACCTTCGTACCGAGGTCGCGGTACGAGATCCGCGCGTCCTCCCGCAGTACGCCGAGGATTTCTCTGTCGAGGCGGTCCATACCGCGATTGTCGCAGCCCGGACCGGTATTCGGCCGCGTACCGGGCGGGCGTGGCCGGACAGTACCCCCATGAGCGAGATGTGGACGACGGCGGTGGCGGGTGCGGCGGCGGGCCTGGGCGTGGCGATACCCGTGGGCGCGGTCGGGGTGCTGCTCGTCCAGGAGGGCATGCGCGACCGGCGCGGGGCGGTCGCGGCGGCGTCGGCGGTGGCGGTGGTCGACCTGGCGTACGCGGCGGCGGCGACGGCGCTGGGCCCGTGGGTGGCGTCGACGCTGACGGGGGTGGAGGCGTGGGTGCGGCTGGTGGCGGCGGCCGTGCTGGTGGGGATCGCGGGGCGGGGGCTGTGGGGGTCGCGCAGACCTGTGGCGGGCGACCCGGCACCCGGGCCCCCGGCCCGGGGGCCCGCCCGTACGTTCGCCCGCTTCGCCGCCCTCACTCTCGTCAACCCCACCACCGCCCTCTACTTCACCGCCCTCACCACCGCCCAGGGCAGCACCCTCCACGGCGGCGGCAGCGGGGCCGTGTTCGTCTCGGCCGTGTTCGCCGCGTCCTTCGTGTGGCAGCAACTGCTCGTCGCGGCGAGCGGGTTCGCCGGGGCGCGGATCTCCGACGCGGCCCGGATGTGGACGTTCCGGCTCGGCTACGGGCTGGTCGCGCTGTACGCCGTCAAGGTGGCGCTGCCGCTGCCTTGATCGCGGTGCCGCGTAGGGTTTCCGATGGCCCTTCAGGGCCGGTGCCGTCGACTGCGAGGAGCCCTTTCCGTGTCCCCTCTCTTTCCCGCGCTGCGGACCGCCGACCGGAAGGAAGCCCTTCGGTTCGGCGAGCACGCCCTCACCTACGCCGAACTGGCCCGGGCGGCGGGCGCCCTGGCAGGCCGGATCGCCGGGGCGGGCCGCGTCGCCGTCTGGGCGACCCCGACCCTGGAGACGGCCGTCGGGGTGGTCGCGGCGCTGCTGGCCGGGGTGCCCGCCGTACCGCTGAACCCCAAGACGGGCGAGCGCGAGCTGGCGCACATCCTGACGGACAGCGCGCCCACGGCCGTCCTCGCCGCCCCCGGCGAACCACTGCCGCCCGCGCTGGCGGCGCTGACCAGGATCGACGTGGTCACGGAGGCAGGATCGGCGGCGGATCTTCCGACCGCCGAGCCCGAAGACGCAGAGTCCCCCGCCCTCATCGTCTACACCTCCGGCACCACCGGCCCGCCCAAGGGCGCCGTACTCCCCCGCCGGGCCGTCGCCGGCACGCTCGACGCGCTGGCGGAGGTCTGGGCGTGGACGCCCGACGACGTCCTCGTACACGCCCTGCCGCTCTTCCACGTCCACGGCCTGATCCTCGGCGTCCTCGGCCCGCTGCGGCGCGGCGGCTCGGTCCGGCATCTGGGCAGGTTCTCGGTGGAGGGCGTGGCCCGTGAGCTGTCGACGGGCGCGACGATGCTCTTCGGGGTGCCGACGATGTACCACCGCATCGCCGAATCCCTGGACACCGACCGGGAGTTGGCGAAGGCGCTGGCCGGTGCGCGGCTCCTTGTGTCGGGTTCGGCGGCGCTGCCCGTCCACGACCACCGGCGGATTGGGGCGGCGACCGGCCGTACGGTGATCGAGCGGTACGGGATGACCGAGACGCTGATGAACACGAGCGTACGGGTGGACGGCGAGCCGCGACCCGGCACGGTCGGGGTGCCGCTGCCGGGCGTGGAACTGCGACTGGCGGACGAGTCGGACGGCATCGGCGAGATCCAGGTGCGCGGCCCGAACCTCTTCAGCGGCTATCTCAACCGGCCGGACGCCACAGCCGCCGCGTTCACCGAGGACGGCTGGTTCCGTACCGGCGACATGGCGAGCCTGGACGGCGACGGATACGTACGGATCGTCGGCCGCAGGGCGACGGACCTGATCAAGAGCGGCGGGTACAAGATCGGGGCGGGTGAGATCGAGAACGCGCTGCTCGACCACCCCGGGGTGCGCGAGGTGGCCGTCACCGGTGAGCCGGACGCGGATCTCGGGGAGCGGATCGTGGCGTGGGTGGTCCCGGCCGACCCCCAGTCCCCGCCCACGGCCGAGGAGTTGGCCGGACACGTGGCCGCCCAGCTCTCCCCGCACAAACGGCCGCGTACGGTCCGCTTCCTGGAGACGCTGCCGCGCAACGACATGGGCAAGATCATGAAGCGGGCGCTGGGGAACGGCAATGGCTGACCGGCTGAGCGCGAGGGCGGCCGTCGGGGCGGCGACTTCGGACTTCACCGAGCTGCACGCGCCCGAGCGGGAGACGACGGTGGAGGGGCCACTCGGCTGGGAGGGGTACGAGGCGTCGCGGGCGCGCGCGAGGGAGCGCACGGGCGAACAGGAATCGGTGATCTACGGCCAGGCGACGGTAGAGGGACGGACCTGCATCCTCCTCTCCTTCGAATTCGGCTTCCTGGGCGGCTCGTTGGGCGAACGTACGGGGGACCGCCTGGAGGCCGCCTACCGGGCGGCGCGGGAGCGGCGGCTGCCGCTGGTCTCGCTGATCGCGACCGGCGGCAGCCGGATGCAGGAGGGCATGGTCGCGCTCACCCAACTCCAGCGGGTGGCCCGCCAGTCCACCCTGCTGCGGTCGGCCGGGCTGCCCCAGATCGCGGTCCTGCGCGACCCGACGACGGGCGGCGGCTGGGCCACGCTCGGGGCGGGCGCGGACGTGGTCCTGGCGCTGCCCGGGGCGCAGGTGGGCTTCGCGGGTTCGCGGGTACGGCCCGCCGACGCAGATCCGGCGGCGTACGCGGCGGAGGGCCAGCTGGCGGCCGGGGCGGTGGACGCGCTGGTGCCGGTGGCGGAGCTGCGCGGGGTGCTGGGGAGGTGGCTGGGGCTGCTCTCCGCCGGAACCCCGGGCGGCCCGGTGGCCCCGGCCGACGTACCTTCGGCGCTCGGGGGGACGGGGCTGCCGGGGACGGGGTGGGAGGCGGTGGAACAGGCACGCGCGCGTTCCCGCCCACGGGCATCGGCGTACCTGGACGCGTACTTCACTTTCCGCCTCCCGTTGAGCGGGGACCGATGCGGGGGTGTGGATACGGGGATGCTGTGCGGGTTCGGGGAGCGGGCCGGGCGTACGGTCGCGTACGCGGCCCAGGCCGGCACCCCGACGCACCCGGCGGGCTACCGCACCGCCGCCCGCCTCCTCCGCCTCGCCGACCGCCTCGGCGTCCCCGTCCTCACCCTGGTCGACACCCCGGGCGCGGCGAACGACGCGGCGGCGGAACGCGCGGGCCAGGGCGCGGCCGTCGCGGACTGCTTCGCGGCGGTGGCGGGGGTGGGGGTGCCGGTGACGACGCTGGTGATCGGCGAGGGCGGCTCGGGCGGAGCCCTGGCGCTGGCGTCCCCCGGCCGCACCTGGGTGACGCCGGACAGCTACTTCTCGGTGATCGCGCCCGAGTTGGCGGCGGCGATCTTGAAGCGGGGGCCGGGGGAAGTGCGGGGCACGGCGGATCAGCTGGGGGTGCGTCCGCAGGACCTGGTACGGCTGGGGGTGGCCCGGGGGGTGGTCTCCCCCACCCCGCCCCTTCCCTAAACCCTCCGGGGGTGGGTGGGGGTCGAGGCCGGGGCTCCGGGGGCTGCGGCCCCCGGACCCACGGTTCGTCTGCGGGCCGGTGGGGGCTGATCGCGCCCACGCGGTGGAGCCGCATATCCACACAGCCCCGCGCCCCTGAAGACAGAACGGGCCCGGCCACATTTCAGCCCCTCCGGTTACGCCTCCGGGTTGCGGGAGTCGTACCGCGCGAAACGGCGGCGGGTGACGCCGAGCAGTGTCACCGCGAGCACGCACGCGAGGCCGCCGCCGGTGACGGCGACCGTGGGCGAGGCGAGGTCGGCGGTGGTGCCCGCGAGGAAGTCCCCGAGCCGGGGCCCACCGGCGACGACGACGATGAAGACGCCCTGCAGCCGCCCGCGCATCTCGTCCGGCGCGGCGACCTGGAGCATGGTGTTGCGGAACACCATGGACACGGTGTCGGCGCACCCGGCGAGGGCGAGGAAGAGCAGCCCCAGCCAGAGGTTGCGCGTCAGCCCGAACACGGCGATCGCGGCGCCCCACGCGCCGACGGCCAGCAGGATCGCGAGCCCGTGCCGGTGGATGCGGGCCAGCCACCCAGAGAACACCCCGCCGAGCAGCGCCCCGAGCGCGGGCGCGGCGACCAGGAGCCCGGTGGTACGGGCGTCACCGCCGTACCAGAGCGCGGCGACGGCCGGGAACAGCGCGCGGGGGTGCGCCAGGATCATGGCGCAGAAGTCGGAGAAGAACGTCATTCGGAGGTTCGGCCGGGTGGCGAGGAAGCGGAACCCGTCGAGGACGGAGGCCCGCTTGGCGGCCGTACGGTCCCGGTCGGGCAGCATCGAGGGCAGCCGCCACATCGCGTACAGGGAGGCGGCGAAGGTGACGGCGTCGATGAGGTACGCCGACTGGTACCCGGCGAACCCGACGATCAGCCCGCCCAGCATCGGGCCGAGCAGCGTCCCCGAGGTCATGGTGATCGAGTTCAGCGCGTTGGCGGCGGGGAGCTGGTCGGGAGGCAGCAGCCGGGGAATCATGGAGGACCGCGCGGGCCCGTTGAGCGCGGCGCACACGGACTGCAGCGCGACGATCCCGTACAGGAACCACACGTGCGCGAACCCGGCGATCGCGGCGGCGGCGAGCCCCGCCGAGAGCACGGCGGACCCGGACGAACTGGCCAGCCCGAGCTTGCGCCGGTCCACGGTGTCCGCGATCGCACCGCCGTACAGCCCGAACACCATCAGCGGCACGAGGGAGAACAGCCCCACGAGCCCCACGCTGAAGCTGGACCCGGTGATGTCGTACACCTGAAGCGAGATCGCCAGGGCGGTCATGCCCTGCCCCACCCAGGAGATGGTGTTCCCGAACCAGAGGCGGCGGTAGTCCGGGGAGCTGCGCAGGGGGGTGAGGTCGGCGAGTATTCGTGGTCTGGGCGGGGAGCTGGTATCGGGGGTCACGGGGGATGCTAACCGGTGCCGTGGGGCGCGATTCGGCTGCGGGTTGTGTGTGTGGCCGGTCGCGCAGTTCCCCGCGCCCCTCAGGCAACTCCAGCGCCTCCGGCGTGCAAGGAGCGGGCCCGCACATCCAGCCCCTCCGGCGTTTGAGGAGCGGGGTCCGGGGCGGAGCCCCGAAAGCGGGGGGCGGGGCACAGCGAACGTAACCCACCCACACCAGGCGGGGGTACCGGGGGCGGAGCCCCCGTAAGCGGGGTGCAGGGGGTGCAGGGGCGCAGCCCCGCCCGGGGGTCCGGGGGCGCAGCCCCCGGGAAAACCACCCTCACCCCCACCCACCCCCGGAGGGTTCAGGGAAGGGGCGGGGTGGGGGGATCACCCGTCAGATCCGCTCCGCGTGCACATACGACATCGGGTAGACGATGCGCCCCTTCGCGTCGACATCGAACGCGTTCGGGTCGAACGGCAGCGTCCCCCCCGTCTCGGCCCGCTGCTTCTCGAAGTACTCACGCGTGTGGTTGGTCGTGCACAGGCTGTCCTCGATCGCGAGGATGCGCCACGTGCCCTCCAGGTTGACGCGGAAGTTGTCCTTGCTGACACGCAGCTGCTGCGGCGGCAACCCGACCAGCTCGGACTCCGCGAAGGCGAACAGGTGCAGCCGGGCGCCCGGCGCGGTCACCCGGTGCAGCGCGGCCGCGTACTTGCGCCGCTGCTCGTCGGTGAGGACGTGGTAGAGCCCGTAGTCGAGGACCGTCTCGTAGCCGCCCTCGACGCCCTCGAAGGCGGTCGCGTCCGACACGGCGAACGTCACATCGGCCCCGCGCTCACGCGCCCGCTCCTGCGCCTGCTCGATCGCGGAGGGCGAGAAGTCGAGGCCGGTGACGCGGTGGCCGCGGCTCGTCAGGTGCAGCGAGTTCTGTCCGGTGCCGCACCCCGCGTCCAGCACCTTCCCACGGAACGCGCCGGACGCCTCCAGGGCCACCACGACCGGCTGCGGCTCGGGGATGTTCCAGGGCGCGAAGTCGAACTTCATGCCCAGGCCCTCCGTCCGCACCTTCCCCGCGTACAGCGGATCGAAGTTGGCACTGCCCGCCGTGTAGACCTCGCCGCCCTGCGGTTCTTCCGTGCTCACCAGGTGCCTCCCCTTTGCGATTCGTGATGCGGTCAATCTCCCGGACCGAATCACCTCCGGACAAGCCCGGGCGGCTGATCAGACGTTCAATCGCGGGAACTCCGCGGTTGAACACAGGGCTTGACAATTCAACGAAAGAGGCGAAGGAAATGCGCCACGGGGCCGAGGAGGCCGCCCCGGCGCGGCCCGCCGATGCCCCCGGCCGCAGCCACGCCGCCCGCGCCCCACCGGCCCAGCCACGCCCCCAGGCCCCCACGCCCACCCGCAGCCACGGCCCCGCCGCGCCGACGGGCGTCACCCCGGGCGGCCGCCGCCCCCGGGGCAGGATCGGAATGCGGGGGAATTCAATTCACTCCCGGCCCATCTCTCCCGTACACGTACACGTACACATACACGCGCACGAACCCGGAATCGAGAATTAACGGCGCCCGAGAGACAGCGCGGCGCACCACGGCGTATCGCAATTACGGGAAATGCGCCCAAAAGCCCAGAACCCCGGGCCCCGGGCCCTCGAAGAAAGCCCCCGATCCCGAGCGCCCCACACCGGCCGCGCCTCCCGCTCCCCCGCCCGGCCCCCTCCGCCGTCACTCCGACCGGGTGGGTGCCACGATGCCCCCGGTGTGTCGTACGTGGAGTACGACGCCCCCGGGGGCATCCTGGTCGCGCCTGTCTGAAACGTTCCTGCAGGAACACCTCTTGGTGGGGCGGGTGGGACTCGAACCCACGACCGACGGATTATGAGTCCGCTGCTCTAACCGGCTGAGCTACCGCCCCTAACGGCGCGTCGCGCACATTTGTGCGCGCCGTCTGCCGCAGCATAGCCGCTCATACGATCTCCTGCCTCGGATGGTCGGCAACGCACGACCACCAGGACCCCGTCGCGGCCCGCCCGGTTCCCCCGGGCATGAAAAAGGACCCTCAAGGGGTCCTTTTTCACTGCTCTCCCGACTGGACTCGAACCAGTAACCTGCCGGTTAACAGCCGGCTGCTCTGCCAATTGAGCTACAGGAGACCGAGCTCCCCCGACTGGACTCGAACCAGTAACCTGCCGGTTAACAGCCGGCTGCTCTGCCAATTGAGCTACAGGGGAATGTCTCGTTGCATCGAACGTACCTACCCCGAGTGTCCCCGGGCGGCGTGCGCTCGCTGCGACACATACATTAGCGCAAGCAGGGGGGTGCTCCGCCAATCGGTTCCGCCCCGGGTGATCACGGGGCTGCGCGGGTAGGCGCAGCACACGACGCCACAGCGACGTCAGACAGACGCCACAGAAGGGTGACCGCCATGCGCTACCGGCTCACGTTCGCCGTCGGACTCGTCGTCGGGTACGTGCTCGGGACCCGGGCCGGACGCGAGCGGTACGAGCAGCTGAAGAAGTCCGCCCGGCAGGTCGCCCAGAACCCGGCGGTCCGCAACACCGCGGAGTCGGCCGCGCAGAACGGCCGCGCGTACGCGGGCAAGGCGTTCCACGCGGTGAGCGAGAAGGTGTCCGAGAAGGTCGGGGACGGCGTGCCGGAGTCGGTCGCCAAGCGGGTGCGGGCGCTGCGCGAGCGCGGCCAGGGCTCCGCCGAGGACGACTGGGGCACCAGCAACACCTGACGGACGCCGCCCGCCGGCAAGACCTGACCGCCGCGGGGCCCCGGTGGCCCCCGGCGTGATGCAGAATCGTGCGCATGGGGATAGTCGCCGGGCTGGACAGCTCTTCCGCCTTCACACGCATCGTCGTCTGCGACACCGACACCGGTGCCGTGCTGCGGCAGGGGTACGCCCCGCATCCCGTCGACCCGAAGGCCACCGAGGTCGATCCGCAGGCCTGGCTGCTCTCGCTCGGCGAGGCCGCGGCGGGCGGGCTGCTCGAAGGCGTGCAGGCCATCGGCGTGGCCGCCCAGCAGCACGCGCTGATCGCACTCGACGGGCAGGGCGCTCTCGTACGGGCGGCGCTGACCGGCAACGACAAGCGCGCCCAGGCCGGTGCGGCGGATCTGACCGACGCGCTCGGCGGGCGCGAGGCGTGGGCCAAGGCCGTCGGCTCTGTGCCGCAGGCCGCCCAGGCCGTGGCGAAGCTGCGCTGGCTGGCCCGTACCGAACCGGAGTCCGCCCAGCGCACCGCCGCGATCGTGCAGGCGCACGACTGGCTGGTGTGGCAGCTGCTCGGCCGTCCGGCCCGCCGCACCACCGACCGGGGCGCCGCCTCCGGCACCGGCTACTGGTCGGCCGCGACCGGCTTCTACCGCCCCGACCTCGTCGAGCTCGCGCTCGGCCACCACGTCGCGCTCCCCGAGGTGCTCGGCCCCTCCGACGCGGCCGGGACCACCCCCGAGGGACTGCTGATCTCGGCCGGCACCGGCGAGACGATGGCCGCCGCGTTCGGGCTCGGTGTCGGGCCCGGCGACGCGGTCGTCTCGCTCGGGGCGTCGGGTTCCGTCATGGCCGTGCACCACGAGGCGCTGGCCGACCCGGCCGGGATGATTACGTCGTTCGCCGACGCCACCGGCCGCCATCTGCCGGTCGTGCATACGAGCAACGCGGTACGGACGCTGCGCGGCACGGCGGAGATGCTCGGCACCGAGAGTCTGGAGGAGCTCTCCGCCCTTGCGCTGAAGTCCACTCCGGGCGCCTGCGGGCTCGTTCTGCTGCCGTATCTGGAGGGCGAGCGCACGCCCAGGCTGCCGCACGCGGCCGGCACGCTGGCGGGGCTGCGGCGCGAGTCGATGAAGCCCGAGCACCTGGCGCGGGCCGCCTTCGAGGGCATGCTCTGCTCGCTGGCGGACGCCCTCGACGTGCTGCGGCTGCGCGGGGTCGAGGTGCGGCGGGTCTTCCTGCTCGGGGCGGCGGCCGAACTGCCCGCCGTGCAGGCGGCGGCGCCCGCGATCCTGGGCACGCAGGTGGTCGTGCCGCAGCCCGCCGAGTACGCGGCGCTCGGCGCGGCCCGGCAGGCGGCCTGGGCGCTCGGCGTCTCGCAGGGCACCCTCGCCGCGCACACCCCGCCGGCCTGGCAGGGCGCGGCCGCGCAGGTCTTCGAGCCGGGCGAGGAGCTGCCCGTGGGGCAGGCGGTGCGCCAGCAGTACATCGCGACGCGCGACGAGATCCACCCGGGCGCGTTCGACACGGGAGCCTGAGTTCGACACAGGAACCTGAGGCGGCGCTTCCGGTCAGCGGAGGCGGAGAATCAGCCGTACGGGGTGATATCCGGCGTGTTGTCTTGACTACGCCGGAGGTCCGCCCTTGACTCATCCTTTTGACTCGCCCTTGGCTTAATCGCTTGAGGTTCCAGGGGTGGAGTGTCGCAAGATGGGGGTCGAACCCCTCGATCTTGCCGACCCGGAGAGCCTCCACGTGCTCATACGACTCCTGCGGACCCATCTGGTTCCGTACAAGAAACCGATCGCGCTCCTGGTGCTGCTGCAGCTGCTCCAGACCTGCGCGACCCTCTATCTGCCGACCCTGAACGCCGACATCATCGACAACGGTGTCGTCAGCGGGGACACCGGCTACATCCTGGAGTTCGGCGGCATCATGATCGCCGTCAGCCTGGTCCAGGTGGTCTGCAACGTCGGCGCCGTCTACTTCGGCGCACGCACCGCGTCCGCCGTGGGCCGGGACATGCGGGCGGCCGTCTTCGGGCGCGTCCAGTCGTTCTCCGCGCGCGAGGTGGGCCACTTCGGGGCGCCGACCCTGATCACCCGGACCACCAACGACGTGCAGCAGGTCCAGATGCTGACGCTGATGTCGTTCACGCTGATGGTGTCCGCGCCCATCATGTGCTTCGGCGGCATCATCATGGCGCTCGGCCAGGACGTGCCGCTGTCGGCGGTGCTGCTCGCCGTGGTGCCGGTGCTGGGCATCTGCGTCTCGCTGATCGTGCGCAAGATGCGGCCGCTGTTCCGCACCATGCAGACCCGCCTGGACACGGTGAACCGCGTGCTGCGCGAGCAGATCACCGGCAACCGTGTGATCAGGGCGTTCGTGAAGGACGACTACGAGAAGAACCGCTTCAAGGGCGCCAACACCGAGCTGACGGACGTCTCCCTGGGCACCGGCCGGCTGATGGCGCTGATGTTCCCCACGGTCATGACGGTGGTCAACGTCTCCTCCGTGGCCGTGGTGTGGTTCGGCGCCCACCGGATCGACAGCGGCTCCCTGCAGATCGGCCAGCTCACCGCGTTCCTCACGTATCTGATGCAGATCGTGATGGCCGTGATGATGGCCACGTTCATGTTCATGATGGTGCCGCGCGCCGAGGTCTGCGCCGAGCGCATCGAGGAAGTCCTCTCCACCGACACCAGTGTGGTCCCGCCGCTCTCGCCGGTGCGCGAGCTGCGCCGCAGCGGCCATCTGGAGGTCCGCGGCGCCGACTTCACCTACCCGGGCGCCGAGGAGTCCGTCCTGAACGGGGTGGACCTGGTGGCCCGCCCCGGCGAGACCACCGCGATCATCGGGTCGACGGGCAGCGGCAAGTCGACGCTGCTCGGGCTCGTACCGCGGCTGTTCGACGTGACGGACGGCACGGTCCTGGTCGACGGCGAGGACGTGCGCGGAATCGATCCCGTACTGCTCGCCAAGACCGTGTCGATGGTGCCGCAGAAGCCGTATCTGTTCTCCGGGACGGTCGCCACCAATCTGCGCTACGGCAATCCCGACGCCACCGACGACGACCTGTGGCACGCCCTGGAGGTCGCCCAGGCCAAGGAGTTCGTCTCCGAGCTGGAGGGCGGGCTCAACGCGCCGATCGCTCAGGGCGGCACCAACGTCTCCGGCGGCCAGCGCCAGCGGCTCGCGATCGCGCGGACCCTGGTGCAGCGCCCGGAGATCTACCTCTTCGACGACTCGTTCTCGGCGCTCGACTACGCGACGGACGCGGCCCTGCGGGCGGCGCTGCTGCACGAGACGCGCGAGGCGACCGTCGTGATCGTTGCCCAGCGGGTCTCCACGATCCGCGACGCCGACCGGATCGTCGTCCTGGACGAGGGCCGGGTCGTCGGCACCGGCCGCCACCACGAACTGATGGCCCAGAACGAGACGTACCGGGAGATCGTGCTCTCCCAGCTGACGGAGGCCGAGGCGGCATGAGCGGAAACATGGCCCGGATGATGGGCCAGGGCGACGGCAAACGCTCGATGGACTTCAAGGGCTCCTCGAAGCGGCTGCTGCGGCAACTCGCGCCGGAGAAGGGCACGCTCTACGTGATGGTCGTCGCCGCGGTGCTCAGCGTGGCGCTGTCGGTGGTCGGGCCGAAGATCCTCGGCAAGGCGACCGACCTGGTCTTCGCGGGCGTCGTCGGCCGGCAGATGCCGGACGGGACGACCAAGGAGCAGGCCCTCGACCGGCTGCGCGAGAAGGGCGACGGCTCTCTCGCCGACATGCTCTCCGGGGTGGACTTCACCCCCGGCCACGGCATCGACTTCGGCTCGGTCGGCAGCGTGCTGCTCTTCGCGCTCGCGGTGTACGTGGGCGCGGGGCTGATGATGCTGGTGGCGACCCGGCTCTCCAACCGGGCGATCAACCGCACGGTGTTCCGGATGCGCGAGCAGGTGCAGGCGAAGCTGTCGCGGCTGCCGCTGTCGTACTTCGACCGCGCCAAGCGCGGCGAGGTGCTCAGCCGCGCGACCAACGACATCGACAACATCTCGCAGACGATGCAGCAGACGATGGGCCAGCTCATCAACTCAGCTCTCACCATCGTCGGCGTGCTCGCGATGATGTTCTGGATCTCGCCGCTGCTCGCCCTGGTGGCGCTGGCGACCGTACCGCTGTCGGTGGTCGTCGCGACGAAGATCGGCAAGCGGTCGCAGCCGCAGTTCGTGCAGCAGTGGAAGACCACGGGCCGGCTCAACGCGCACGTGGAGGAGATGTACACCGGGCACACCCTGGTGAAGGTCTTCGGGCGCCAGGAGGAGTCGGCGCGGCAGTTCGACGAGCAGAACGAGGCGCTGTACGAGGCCGGGTTCAAGGCGCAGTTCAACAGCGGTGTGATGCAGCCGCTGATGATGTTCATCTCGAACCTGAACTATGTGCTGGTCGCGGTCGTCGGCGGGCTGCGGGTCGCCTCCGGCGCGCTGTCGATCGGCGATGTGCAGGCGTTCATCCAGTACTCGCGGCAGTTCTCGATGCCGCTCACGCAGGTCGCCTCGATGGCGAACCTGGTGCAGTCGGGGGTCGCCTCCGCCGAGCGGATCTTCGAGCTGCTCGACGCGGACGAGCAGGCGCCGGAGCCGGACGCGAAGTCGGCCGAGCGGCCGGTGGAGCGGCGCGGCGCGGTGACGCTGGAGAAGGTGGCGTTCCGCTACGACCCGCAGAAGCCGCTCATCGACGACCTGTCGCTGAAGGTCGAGCCGGGCCAGACGGTCGCGATCGTCGGCCCGACCGGCGCGGGCAAGACCACGCTGGTCAACCTGCTGATGCGGTTCTACGACGTGACGGACGGGCGGATCACCCTGGACGGGGTGGACGCGGCCCGGATGTCGCGCGAGGAGCTGCGCTCGGGCATCGGCATGGTGCTCCAGGACACCTGGCTGTTCGGCGGCACCATCGCGGACAACATCGCGTACGGGGCGTCGCGGCCGGTCACCCGCGAGGAGATCGAGGAGGCGGCGCGGGCCGCCCACGCGGACCGGTTCGTACGGACGCTGCCGGACGGCTACGACACGGTGATCGACGACGAGGGTACGGGGGTGAGCGCGGGCGAGAAGCAGTTGATCACCATCGCCCGGGCGTTCCTGTCCGACCCGGTGATCCTGGTGCTGGACGAGGCGACGAGTTCGGTGGACACCCGGACCGAGGTGCTGATCCAGAAGGCGATGGCGCGGCTCGCCCACGGGCGGACCTCGTTCGTCATCGCGCACCGGCTGTCCACGATTCGCGACGCCGACGTCATCCTCGTGATGGAGAACGGGTCCATCGTCGAACAGGGCACGCACGACGAGCTGCTGGCGGCGGACGGGGCGTACGCGCGGCTGTACGCGGCGCAGTTCGCGCAGGCGGTGGCAGAGGTCGACTGACAGTGGGGCGGGGCCGTCGACGGCCCCGCCTGCTCAGTCCAGGTAACCGCGCAGCTGGTCCGCGAACGCGTGGTCGCGGAGCTTGTTGAGCGTCTTCGACTCGATCTGGCGGATCCGCTCGCGCGTGACGCCGAAGATGCGGCCGATCTCCTCCAGCGTGCGCGGGCGCCCGTCCGCGAGCCCGTAGCGCAGCTGGACCACCTTGCGCTCGCGCTCGCCCAGCGTGGACAGCACCGCCTCCAGGTGTTCGCGCAGCAGGAGGAAGGCCGCGGACTCCACGGGGGACGCCGCGTCGCCGTCCTCGATCAGGTCGCCGAGCGCGACGTCGTCCTCCTCGCCCACCGGCGCGTGCAGCGAGACCGGCTCCTGGGCGAGCCGCAGCACCTCGCTCACGCGCTCGGGCGCCAGGTCGAGTTGTGCGGCCACTTCCTCCGGCGTCGGCTCGTAGCCGCGCTCCTGGAGCATCCGGCGCTGGACCCGGACGACCCGGTTGATCAGCTCCACCACATGGACGGGGACGCGGATCGTACGGGCCTGGTCGGCCAGCGCACGGGACATGGCCTGGCGGATCCACCACGTCGCGTACGTGGAGAACTTGTAGCCGCGCGCGTAGTCGAACTTCTCGACCGCGCGGATCAGTCCGAGGTTTCCCTCCTGGACCAGGTCGAGCATGGTGAGACCACGGCCGACGTAGCGTTTGGCGACGGAGACGACCAGGCGCAGGTTCGCCTCGATCAGGCGGCGTTTGGCCATCCGGCCCATGACCACCAACTTGTCGAGGTCCACGGCGAGTTGGGAGTCGGGGTCCGGGGTGTTGCCGAGCTTCTCCTCGGCGAACAGGCCGGCTTCCACCCGGCGGGCGAGCTCGACCTCCTCGACGGCGGTGAGCAGCGGGATACGGCCGATCTCACGCAGGTACTGCCGGAAGAGGTCGGATGACGGGCCGCCGGTGTCCGCCCGCCCGGGCACCCTTTCGGGCGGCTCCGGTACGTCCACCACGTCGTCGACGAGCTCGACGGCGGGCGCTTCGGCTTCGGGGTGGAGCACGGCCCGGGTCTGCGGGGGCACGGTGGCCATGACGTCGTTGTCGGTCAGGGTCTGGGTCTGCACGGGGGCGACCTCCAGGGTGATCGCTGCCGGATCGGGGGCGTGCGGCAGCGGGACGGGGGCGGCCGGGCCGCTGTCCGTCCCGTACACGATGAGCGGATCCGCGGGGGTGAGGTACCCACCTTCGGTGGGCCGGCCGCGCTCCGAGGACTCAGGCACCGCACCCCAGTGTGGGGTAAGACACATCTCCGCCACGAGGGGCGTGCGGTGACTTTTTGAAGCCGGTCCGTGACCGGTCGGTTACCCGAGCGGCAGTGGCTCGCGCCGCGCTGTTACGGGTTCGGGTACCCCGGGGCGGGTCGGGCAAGCGGTCCGGGGCGCCCGGGACGGGCCCCGCGACGGCCTCAGAGGGCTTCGGATCCCCGGTTGCGCAGCGCCTGGCCGTACTGCTGGAGGACCCACAACTCGTTCTGTACGGCGGCCAGTCGCTCCGGGTCGCCGTTCTGCCCGAGGCGCGCCAGGGTGCCCTGGATGTCGAGGAGGCGGCGGTCGACGGCCCGGCGGCGGACGGCGACCAGCTGCTCGCCCGCGTACGCCTCGTCGACCACGCGTGCGTGGATGGCCTCCACGGCGAGCTCGGTGACGAGCGCGCGGACTGTGTCGTTGGGGGCCGAGTCCATGACCGCCGGGAGGTAGTCGGAGGGCGCGTCCGTGGCGCCGCCCGCGTCCATGACGCACTGGCGCACCGCCGCGTACGGAGGAGCTGTGAACTCGTCCACGCCGTACGCGTCGAAGGCCGGGGAGACCAGGTGCGGGTACTGGAGGGCGAGCTTGAGGAGCTCGCGCTCGGTGCGGTGGGCGGGGCTGCGCAGGTTCAGGGCGGGGCCGGAGGGGGCGGCGGACGGGGCCTGCGCCTCCCCGTACCCGCGGCGGCGGTCCGGGGCCGGTCCCTTGCCGCCCCGGTCGCGGGCCCAACGGGCCAGCTGGCCCACGCGCTTGACCACGAACTGGGTGTCCAGGATGCCGAGGATGCCGGCCAGCTGGACGGCCACCTCGTGCTGGGAGGCGCTGTTCTTGATGCGGGCGACGATCGGGGCGGCCTCGTCGAGGGCGGCCGCGCGGCCGGCCGGGGTCTCCAGGTCGTACCGCTGCACGATCTGGCGGATCGCGAACTCGAAGAGCGGGGTGCGGGGCTGGACCAGGTCCGCGACCGCCTCGTTGCCCTTGGCCAGCCGCAGGTCGCAGGGGTCCATGCCGTCGGGGGCGATGGCGATGTAGGTCTCGGCGGCGAACTTCTGGTCGTCCTCGAAGGCGCGCAGGGCGGCCTTCTGGCCCGCCGCGTCGCCGTCGAAGGTGAAGATCACGCGGGCCGAGCCGTTGTCCATCAGGAGCCTGCGCAGGATCTTGATGTGGTCGCCGCCGAAGGCCGTGCCACAGGTGGCGATGGCGGTGGTGACCCCGGCCAGGTGACAGGCCATCACATCGGTGTAGCCCTCGACGACCACCGCGCGGCTGGACTTGGCGATGTCCTTCTTGGCCAGGTCGATCCCGTACAGGACCTGCGACTTCTTGTAGATCGCCGTCTCGGGGGTGTTGAGGTACTTGGGGCCGTTGTCGTCGTCGCGGAGCTTGCGGGCGCCGAAGCCGACCACTTCGCCCGAGACGTCGCGGATCGGCCACATCAGCCGGCCGCGGAAGCGGTCGATGGGGCCGCGGCGGCCCTCCTGGGAGAGCCCGGAGAGGGTGAGCTCCTTGTCGCTGAAGCCCTTGCCGCGCAGGAAGCGGGTGAGGTGGTCCCAGCCCGCCGGGCTGTAGCCGACGTCGAAGTGGGCGGCGGCGGCCTGGTCGAAGCCGCGCTCGGCGAGGAACTTGCGGCCGATCTCGGCCTCGGGGCTGGTGCCGAGCTGCTCGATGTAGAACTGCGCGGCGATCTTGTGCGCCTCGACCAGGCGGATGCGCTCACCGCGCTGGTGGGAGGGGTTGTAGCCGCCCTCCTCGTAGCGCAGGGTGATGCCCGCGGTGGCGGCCAGGCGCTCGACGGCCTCGGAGAACGACAGGTGGTCGATCTTCCGGACGAAGGCGATCGTGTCGCCGCCTTCCTGGCAGCCGAAGCAGTGGAAGAGACCCTTGCTCGGGCTGACCTGGAAGGACGGGGACTTCTCGTCGTGGAACGGGCAGAGGCCCTTGAGGTTGCCGCCGCCCGCGTTGCGCAGCTGGAGGTACTCGGACACGACGGCGTCGATCGGGACCGCGTCCCGGACCGCCTTCACGTCGTCATCGTTGATCCTGCCTGCCACGGGTGAAGTCTACGGTGCGGGGCGGACACTCCCGGGGCGCGATGGACGGCCTCCCCGGCCGGGGGTCCGGGGGTCGCCCCTCCGGGAATCGCAGCCGGGGCTGCGGTGACGGTCAGGACTGGTCGGGCACGAGGTCCTCCAGGGGCACGGACGGGTCCGCGAGCCGGTCGGGGTCCACCTGGACGCCCTTCGTTCCTGCCCTGATCAGGCTCTGAATCGCCTCTGTGACGTCCCACACATTCACGTTCATCCCCGCGAGGACCCGCCGCTCCTTCAGCCAGAAGGCGATGAACTCGCGCTTGCCCGCGTCACCCCTGAGCAGCACCTGGTCGTACGAACCTGGGGGCGCCCAGCCCGAGTACTCCAGGCCCAGGTCGTACTGGTCGGAGAAGAAGTACGGCACGCGGTCGTAGCTGACCTCCTGGCCCAGCATCGCGCGCGCGGCGGCCGGGCCGCCGTTGAGGGCGTTGGCCCAGTGCTCCACGCGCAGCCGGGTGTCGAGCAGCGGAGTGCCCCAGAGGGGAAAGGGAGTGGCGGCCACGTCACCGGCGGCGAAGATGTCCGGGTCGGAGGTGCGCAGCGAGGCGTCCACGGCGATCCCGCCGCCGTCGGCCCGGTCGACGAGGGCGAGCCCCGCGTTCTCGGCGAGCGCGGTGCGCGGGGCGGCGCCGATCGCGGCGAGCACGTCGTGCGCCGGGTGCTCCTCGCCGTCGTCGGTGCGGGCGGCCAGGACCATGCCGTCCTGGCCGGCGATCTCGGTGAGCCTGGCGCCGAAGTGGAAGCGGACGCCGTGCTCGGCGTGCAGATCGGTGAAGATCTGGCCGAGCTCGGGGCCGATGACCTGGTGCAGCGGGGTCTGCTCGGGCTCGACGACGGTGACCTCCGCCCCGTATCCGCGCGCGGCGGCGGCGACCTCCAGGCCGATCCAGCCGGCCCCGGCGATCACCAGGTGGCCGTTGTCGCGGCCGAGGGCCTTGAGCATGTTGCGCAGCCGCTCGGAGTGGGCGAGGCGGCGCAGGTGGTGGACGCCGGCCAGGTCGGTGCCGGGGATGTCGAGGCGGCGGGGCTCGGAGCCGGTGGCGAGCAGCAGCTTGTCGTAGCCGATGAGGGTGCCGTCGCCGAGCCGGACGGTCCTGGCCGCGCGGTCGATGGCGGTGACGGTCTGGCCGAGGTGGAGCTCCACGTCGTTCTGCGCGTACCAGGCGGGCTCGTGGACGAAGACGCTGTCGCGCTCCTCCTTGCCGGAGAGGAACCCCTTGGACAGGGGAGGCCGTTCGTACGGGTGCTCCCGCTCGTCGCCGATGAGGATCACCCGGCCGTTGAACCCCTCGGCGCGCAGGGTCTCGGCGGCCTTGGCCCCGGCCAGTCCTCCACCGACAATGACAAATGTCCGGTCTGCGTCGACCACTTGATGCCTCCTCGTTGCTCAACCGCCATCTGTGAGCGTCCCGCACGGAGCGTGATGGGGGAAGGGGGCTTGCTCCGTTGGGGGCGCCGAGTGGCCGGGCTTCATCCGTGCGTCATACGTGCGTCGTACGTGGGCGAAAGCGCCTTCCGCAGTGCCTCATCCGCGCCGGGCGGTGAGTCTGGCGTGCAGGGACAGGGCCGCCGCGTCGGTCAGGGACGCGATCTGGTCGACGATGACCCGTTTGCGGGCGCGGTCGTCGGGGGCGGCCGCGAAGAGCGCGCGGAACTGCGGGTCGAGCCCCTCCGCCGGGGCGCGCGCGGTGAGCGCTTCGGCCAGTTCGGCCAGAATGATGCGCTGGTCGGCGCGGAGCCGCTCCTGCTCGTCGCGCTGCATCACATAGCGGTCGGCCACCGCCTTGAGCACCGCGCACTCGTTGCGCGTCGCACGCGGCACGACCAGCTCCGCCCCGTACCTGGTGAGCCGCCCGGAGCCGTGGTGCTCTCGGGTCGCACTCTCGGCCGCCAGGCAGAACCGGCCGATGAGCTGGCTGGTGGCGTCCTTGAGGCGGGCCTGGGCGACCGCCGAGCCGTCGTACCCGTGCGGCCACCACTCCTCGTCGATCAGCCGGTCGAGCGCGTCCGCGAGCTCCTGCGGGGCGGTGTCCGCCGGCACGTACCGCCCGACCGCCACGCGCCAGATGTCCTGCCGCTCGGGCTCGGAGAAGAGCAGGCTGGGGTCGATGTGGCCGGCGTGCAGCCCGTCCTCGAAGTCGTGGACCGAGTACGCCACGTCGTCCGCCCAGTCCATGACCTGGGCCTCGAAGCACTTGCGGTGGGGCTCGGAGCCCTGGCGCACCCAGTCGTAGACCGGCAGGTCGTCCTCGTAGACCCCGAACTTCCCGGACTGCGGGTCGGTGGGGTGGCCGCCGCGCGCCCAGGGGTACTTGGTGGCCGCGTCCAGGGCGGCCCTGGTGAGGTTGAGGCCGACGCTGACGGGCTCGCCGGTGCCCTCACCGTGCATGAAGCGCTTGGGCTCCAGACGGGTCAGCAGGCGCAGCGACTGCGCGTTGCCCTCGAAGCCGCCGCAGTCCTTGGCGAAGTCGTTGAGCGCCTGCTCGCCGTTGTGCCCGAAGGGCGGGTGGCCCATGTCGTGCGAGAGGCAGGCCGCCTCGACGAGGTCGGGGTCGCAGCCGAGGGCGAGGCCGAGCTCGCGGCCGACCTGGGCGCACTCCAGGGAGTGGGTGAGCCGGGTGCGCGGGCTCGCGTCCCACAGCTGGCCGGTCACGCCCGGCGTCACGACCTGCGTCTTGCCCGCCAGGCGGCGCAGCGCTCCGGAGTGCAGCACGCGCGCGCGGTCGCGCTGGAAGGCGGTGCGGCCGGGCCGTTTGTCTGGCTCGGCGGCCCACCGCTCGACGTCGGACGGGCCGTACCCGGGGTGGTGTGCTGCGATGCCTTCCATGCACCGACAGTAAACGGAACCACTGACAACCGGGGCAGGGCGGCCACTCAGGCCGTGGCGAGTTCGCGGTGCGGGGTGGAGAACGGGGCTGCGGCGAGTGCCTGGTCGTAGCGGGTCAGGACGAGGCGGGCGACGGCCGGGTGCGCGCCGAGCGGGGCCGCGGCGACACCGCGCGCGTGGGCGGCGCTCTGCGTGGCGAACCGGCCGGGCGCGGTGAAGTACGACGCGATCGCGACCCGGTGGCGGCCGCGCGCGGCGAGCGCCCGCAGCGCCTCGGGGACGGTGGGGGCGGCGGCCGAGGCGTAGGCGGGTACCACCGGCACACCGCCGAGGCGCTCGCTCAGCATCGCGGCGGTGCGGCGGGTGTCGGCGGCCGACTCGGGGTCGCGCGACCCGGCCCCGGCGAGCACGACTCCTCCGGCGCCACGCGCGCGCGGGTCATCGTCCCACCCGGCCTCGACGAGCCGCTCGTACAGCGCCTCGACGAGCAGCGGGTGCGGGCCGAGCGGCCGTGCGACGCGGGTGCGCAGCCGGGGGGCGTCGGCGACGGCGGCCGGGATGTCCTGCTTGACGTGGTAGCCACGGCTCAGCAGCAGCGGTACGAGGACGGCGCGGCCGGCGCCGAGCTCCGCGAGCGTGGCGGGCAGCGCGGGCTCGTCGATCTCGATGTGGCCGAGCCGTACGTCGAGCCCGGGGCGCAGTTCGCGGACCAGGTCGAGCAGGGCGGTGACGGTACGCAGGGCGCGGGGGTCGCGGCTGCCGTGCGCGACGGCGACCAGGGCGGGCCGGGGAGGCCGGGCGGGGGCCGGCCGGGCGGTCGTGGGCATCGGCTTGCGGCTCCCGTTCAGTCGGACGTGGCTGAGCTGGCTGCCCAGTTGGGCGGCGATGCGGGTGACGAGTTCAGCCGTGCTGTCGAGCGGCAGCGACTGGCGGGCGGACAAGAACTGCGACTGAGTCTCCGGTTCCATCTCCGTCATGGACCGATCCTGCCGGGCCCACATTGCCATGTCGTTGCGCCGTGGTGACGAGTGTTTTCCGCCGCCTCACGGGGGCGGGGCGGCCGGTGGGATCGGGGGCTCCCCCACGACACCGGGCAGAACCGCCCGCCCCTCCCCTGCATCCGATCACTCGAACACCCGTCGAACCGCTCGAACACCGTCGAACCCAGGGGGAACCTCATGCGCCTGCCGCGCACTCGCGTACGGATCGGGCTGCCGCGCACCCGCACGGGGCGGCGCCGGGCCGTGCAGGCCGTCGCGGCGCTGTGCACCCTCGCGCTGGCGCCCGCCGCCTGGATGTTCACGGCCGCCGACGGCAAGGTCGGGACCGTGGCGCAGGCGCCCGCGTCCGGGGTCGCGGTGGTGTTCGGGGCCGGGCTGTGGGACGGCGAGCCGTCGCCGTACCTGGCGCACCGCCTCGACGCGGCGGTCGAGCTGTACCGGGCCGGGAAGGTCAGGGCGGTCCTGGTGACCGGGGACAACGGGCGGGCCGAGTACGACGAGCCGGACGCGATGCGCGCGTACCTGGTCAGGCACGGGGTCCCGGACCAGCGGGTGGTCAGCGACTTCGCCGGATTCGACACCTGGGACTCCTGTGTACGGGCCAGGAAGATCTTCGGTGTGGAGCGCGCGGTGCTGGTCAGCCAGGGTTTCCACATCCGGCGGGCCGTCGCGCTGTGCGAGGCCGCCGGGGTCGACTCGTACGGGGTCGCGGTCGACGCCGTGCATGACACCACCTGGTACTACGGCTCCACCCGCGAGGTGTTCGCGGCGGGCAAGGCCGTCCTGGACGCCGCTTTCAAGCCCGATCCGCGTTTCCTCGGGCCGAAGGAGAGCGGGGTGGCGCGGGCGCTGGCCGACGGACGGTGAGCCAGTCGCCGCCGGGCAGCGGTGTGCCGTGCGCCCGCAGCTCCCGGGCCAGTGGGGCCGCCGCCGGATAGACCCAGGCGCGGGCGGTGGCCCCGCCCGGCAGCTCGACGGTCCGCGCCACCCGGTCGTACAGGTTCCGGGGATCGCCCGGCCCGTAGCACTCCTCCAACTGGTCGAGCACCCGCAGGACTTGGCCGTACGCCTCGGGGAGCGGCGCGATCAGCCACAGACGGTCCGCAGGTGAATCGCCGCGCTTCCGGCGGAGCGGTGGCGGCGCTATGGACACCACCTGTCATGTACCCCTAAAACTGATGGGGCATCAGCTCTACCCGAGCCGACCCCCCATGACCGAGGAGCCCGATGAGACCGACACGGAACGCATCGCGCCTCACCACCGCCGGGATAGCCGTCGCGGCCGGTGCCATGCTCGCCGCCGCGCTCGCCCCCGTCTCCGCCGTGGCCGAACCCCGGCCTCAGGTCCCCTCCCGTGACACCGCCGTCCGCGACGCCGACAGCGCCGTCGGCGCGCACGCGGACGCGCTCGCGGTGACCGCCGCCCAGGGCACGTCCGTACGGGACGTGATCGTGGACGCCGACGGCAGCCGGCATGTGCGCTACGACCGCACGTACCGCGGACTGCCCGTGCTCGGCGGCGACTTCGTCGTCCACCTCTCCCCCACCGGGGCCTATCGCGGCGCCGACCGGGCGGTGGCGAACGACCTCGCCGTGCCGACCATCGCCCCCGCGCTCTCCGCGCCCCGCGCCGCCGGCCTCGCCTCCGCGGAGCTGCGCGCGGCCCACCAGGGCCTGAAGGGCCTGACCGCCAAGCCCGAGCTCGTCGTCGACGCGCTGCACGGCACGCCCAAGCTGGCCTGGCGCACCCGGACCGCCGCCCGCGACTCGCTGGGCAACCCGGTCGCGCGCGTGGTCCTCACCGACGCCCGCACCGGCGCCCGCATCGACGCCTGGGACTCCATCGAGACCGCGGCCGGCGACGGCACGTCGCTGTACAGCGGGACCGTGCCCCTGGAAACCACGCTGTCCGGGTCCTCGCACCAGCTCAAGGACCCCACCCGTGGCAACACCTACACCGGTGACGCCCAGAACAAGACGGACCTGTGCTTCTTCGGCATCTGCTTCGTCCGGGCGCCCGCCGTGCTGTTCACGGACGCCGACAACCACTGGGGCACCGGCGCCAACACCGACCGCTCCACGGCCGCCGTGGACGCCCAGTACGGCACCAACACGACCTGGGACTACTACAAGAACGTCCACGGCCGCAACGGCATCGCCGGTGACGGGAAGGGCTCGTACAACCGCGTCCACTACGGCAGCAACTACAACAACGCCTTCTGGGACGACAGCTGCTTCTGCATGACGTACGGCGACGGCGACGGCACCACGTTCGGGCCGCTCGTCGCCCTCGACGTGGCCGGGCACGAGATGTCGCACGGCGTCACCTCCAAGACCGCCGCCCTCACCTACTCCGGTGAGTCCGGCGGCCTCAACGAGGCCACCAGCGACATCATGGGCACCATGGTCGAGTGGTACGCGGCCAACGCCGGCGACCAGGGCGACTACCTCATCGGCGAGATGATCGTGAAGCCGGGCTTCGGCAAGCCCGCCCTGCGCTTCATGGACAAGCCCTCGACCGACACCAAGTCGGCGGACTGCTGGTACTCGGGCGTCGGCAACCTCGACGTCCACTACTCCTCCGGAGTGGCCAACCACTTCGCCTATCTGCTCTCCGAGGGCAGTGGCGCCAAGGTGATCAACGGCGTCTCGTACAACAGCCCCACCTGCAACGGCTCCACGGTCTCCGGCATCGGCCACGACAAGGTCGGCAAGATCTGGTACCGGGCCCTGAGCGTCTACATGACGTCCTCCACCAACTACGCGGCCGCCCGCGCGGCGACCCTGAACGCGGCGAAGGACCTGTACGGCAGCGGCAGTGCGGAGCAGAACGCGGTCGCCGCCGCCTGGTCGGCGGTCGCCGTCGGCTGACCCGGCACCCCGCTCCCCCGTTCGTACGCCGGGCTCAAGCGGCGTACGGACGGGACTCCTTGGCGTCCCGCAGCGTCCGCCCCCACCAGCCGAGCTGGCCGAGGAGCCGCTTGACGGCCGCCTCCGGCTCGGTGGGCTCGCGCAGCTCGCCATCCGGCTCGAAGAGACCGCGGGCGTGGTGGAAGCTGACCGTGTCCCGGACCGTGACCGCGTGCAGCTCGGCGAAGACCTGGCGCAGGTGCTCGACGGCCCGCAGACCGCCCGACATCCCGCCGTAGGACACGAAGCCGACCGGCTTGGCCTGCCACTGGACGTAGTGCCAGTCGATGAGGTTCTTGATCGAGGCGGGGAAGGAGTGGTTGTACTCGGGGGTGAGGACGAGGAAGGCGTCGGCCCGCGCCAGCTTGGGCGTCACGGTGTCGAGGACCGCCTTGACGGGCGGCGCCGGATCGTACGAGAGCGAGGTCGGCAGGGCGGTCTCGGCCAGGTCGATCAGCTCGACCTCGAAGTCGTCGCGCTCACGCAGCCGGTCGAGCAGCCACTTCCCGACGACCGGGCCGAAGCGGCCCTCGCGGTTCGAGCCGATGATCACGGCGAGGCGGAGCGGGGCGGTGGAAGCGGCGGCGGGGGGCTCCGTGCCGGGAGCGGTGGTGATGTCCATGCCGAGGAGCTTCACACCTCGACTCAGCTTCAGGTCAACCCCACTCGTACCCCTATTACGGTGGCCCGATGACGACTCCCTATGTCGAGATCAACGGCCGCCCCGCCGACGCCGAGAATCTGCGCATCCCCGCTCTGACCGGCGCATACGGCCACTTCACCGCGATGCAGGTACGCGGCGGCCGGGTGCGCGGGCTCGCGCTGCACCTGGCGCGGCTCGACGCGGCGACCCGCGAACTGTTCGGCCCCGGCCTCGACGGCGAGCGGGTCCGCGCGCTGGTCCGGCAGGCCCTGAAGGCGGCCGGCGCCGAGGACGCGGCGACGCGCGTCTATGTGTACGGGCCGGACGAGGACCCGGCCGTGATGGTGACCGTACGGCCGCCGCTGGACATGTCGCCGGAGCCGCAGCACCTGCTCTCCGTGCCGTACGAGCGGCCGGTCGCCCACGTCAAGCACCTCGGCGGCTTCGGCCAGGCATACTTCGGCCGGGTCGCCGCCCGCGAGGGCTGCGACGAGGCGCTCCTGACCGGTCCCGGCGGGGAGATCGCCGAGGGGGCGATCACCAACATCGCGTTCTGGGACGGGAGTTCGGTGGTGTGGCCGGACCGCGCGGCGCTGCTCGGCACGACCATGGCGCTGGTCCAGTCACGGCTGCCGCAGTACGGCACGGCCACGGTCCGGCGCCCGGTCACGCTGGGCGATCTCGGCGCGTACCGGGCGGCCTTCGTCACCAACTCGCAGGGCATCGCACCGGTGGCCCGGATCGACGACACCGCGTTCGCCGTGGACGCGGAACTGATGAAGACGGTCTGGCGGCTGTACGCGGAGGTGCCCTGGGACACGATCTGAGGCGGGGGCGCCTCAGGAGTACCGCCTCGCAGGTGGCACCGGGCGGCGCCCGCGCGAACGGGTGACGGGCGCCCGCCGCCGTCACCCTTTCGCCCCCCGCCGGGGGGCGGACGTCCGCGCGGGCCACTTACCTCGGAGGGAGAAGCAAGGCACCCCGCCCCCCGGAGGACCCATGCGTACTGCCCGCCTGCTGACCGGTTCCGCGCTCGCGGCCGCCCTGCTGGGCCTCGGCGGCGCACCCGCGTACGCCAACGACTTCGGCGGCGCGGGTCTGGAGGTCTGGCCGTCGTCGGCCGCGCCGGGCACCACCGTCACCGTGAACACGACCGCGTGCGGCCACGACGGCCATGCCACCGGGGACGCGCGGGCGCTGGGCGACGGCGAGTTCCCGCTCACCGTCTCCACCCGCAAAGAAGTGCTCGCCGGACAGTTCACCGTGCCGCACACCGCCAGTCCCGGGACCGGCGAGATCACGGTGACCTGCGACAACGGCAAATCCGCCCGGGGCGATGTGACGATTTCGGGCGGCGGCGAGCACACCGGCTGGGACCAGGGCGACCGCCACGACACGGGTGAGCACAACGGCACGGGTGACCGCCACGACACGGGCGAGCACAACGGCACGGGCGACCGCCACGACACGGGCGAGCACAACGGCACGGGCGACCGCCACGACACGGGCGAGCACAACGGCACGGGCGAGCACAACGAGCCCAAGGGCCATGTGAAGACCGGGATCGGCGGCAGCGCGACCACCTCCAACCGGGCCGAGATCGTGGCCGGTGCGGCCGTCCTGTCCGTCGCCGCCGTCACCGGCGGTCTGCTGCTGCGCCGCCGGGCGCGCGGCCCGCAGGACCGGGGCTGACGGCTCTTGTCGTCGCGGTCGGCCCAGTCGCTGCGGGACGCCCAGGCCGCCCGGCGCCGCAACGGCTGGCTGGTCTGTATCGCCGTGTGCGTCGGGGTGTGGCTGCTGCGGCAGGGCATGGAGACGGCCGGGCCGCCGCAGCCGTCGCGGGCGGAGTCGTTCACGGGCGCGGCGAGCATCGCCCCCGCGGGCGGGACCGGCTCGCCCCACGCGCGCGTGGGTGAAGCCCGTACGGGCGGCGCCCTCGCGGGAGCGGCCCTGCCGCCCTCCGAGCCCGTACGCATCCGGATCCCGGCGATCCGGGTGGACGCGCCGGTGATGCGGCTCGGCCTGGCCCGGGACGGCAGCCTGGACGTGCCGCCGCCGGGCAGCAGCGGGTCCGCCGGGTGGTACAAGGACGGCACCGCGCCGGGGGCCGACGGCACGGCCGTGGTGGCCGGGCACGTCGACGACGCGCGCGGGTCCGCCGTCTTCTACGCACTGGGCGCGCTGAAGAAGGGCAGCCGGATCGAGGTGGCCCGCGCGGACCGGCGCACGGCGCTCTTCACCGTCGACGCGGTCGAGGTGTATCCGAACGACGCCTTTCCGGACCGGCGTGTGTACGGCCCGGCCGGGCGCCCGGAGCTGCGCGTGATCACCTGCGGCGGCGGCTTCAACGAGAAGTGGGGCTACCGGGGCAACGTGGTGGTCTTCGCCCATCTGACCGGCACGGGGTAAGGCCCCCGGGGCAGCCGCGCCCCCTCCGCGTACCCCCTCCGCGCGTCCCGTCGGCGCGCGGAGTGAGTACGCCCGGCTCACGGCCACCCCCACCGCTTCCGCAGAACACTCACAGGCACCCCCTCGCGGGACTGAGCGGGCCGTTGCGCCCGGGAAACCGGTCAGATCCGACAGGGAAACAGCGGCCTTGCAGGCTGCGGTCATGGGTTCGGACACCGTGCCGGTCGGCCCGCCGGCCACCCCGCCCCCGCCGCACCCGCTCACCCACGACGGAGGGTTCCGACATGACCACACCCGCGCCCTCGGCCGCAGCCCGCACGATCGTCGTGGTCGGCCACGGCATGGTCGGCCAGCGATTCCTGGAAGCCCTGGCCGAGAAGGGGGTCACCGACCACGCCCGCGTGGTGGTGCTCGGTGAGGAACCCCGCCCCGCCTACGACCGGGTCCACCTCACCTCGTACTTCACCGGCACCACACCCGACGAACTCTCCATGGTGGAGGACGGGTTCATCGAGAAGTACGGCATCGAGCTGCACCTCGGCGACCCCGCGCAGAGCGTGGACCGGGCCGCCCGCACGGTCACCGCGCGCTCCGGGAGCGTCTTCGCGTACGACGTCCTGGTGCTCGCCACCGGCTCGTACCCCTTCGTGCCGCCGGTGCCCGGCAAGGACCTGGCGGGCTGTTTCGTCTACCGGACCATCGAGGACCTGCTCGCCATCGAGGAGTACGCCCGCACCGCGACCACCGGCACGGTGGTCGGCGGCGGGCTGCTCGGCCTGGAGGCGGCGGGCGCGCTCCAGGGGCTGGGACTGGCCACGCACATCGTGGAGTTCGCGCCGCGTCTGATGCCCGCCCAGGTGGACGACGGCGGCGGCGCGGCCCTCCTGCGCACCATCGAGAACATGGGCCTGTCGGTCCACACCGGGGTCGGCACCCAGGAGGTCACCGGTGAGCTGGCCGTGGACGGCATGCTCCTGTCCGACGGCTCCCGCCTCGACACCGACCTGGTCGTCTTCTCGGCCGGGGTGCGCCCGCGCGACCAGCTGGCCCGCGACTGCGGTCTGACGGTGGGCGAGCGCGGCGGCATCGTGGTCGACGAGCAGTGCCGCACCTCCGACCCGGCCGTCTACGCGATCGGCGAGTGCGCGCTGGCCTGCGACGGAAAGGTGTACGGCCTGGTCGCGCCCGGATATGAGATGGCGGTCGCGGTCGCCGACACCCTCGCCGGCGGCGAGGAGCAGCCGGAGAAGTCCTTC
Organism: Streptomyces sp. NPDC031265; assembly: GCF_055570295.1. Taxonomy (NCBI): domain Bacteria; kingdom Bacillati; phylum Actinomycetota; class Actinomycetes; order Kitasatosporales; family Streptomycetaceae; genus Streptomyces; species Streptomyces sp. NPDC031265. The sequence continues at coordinate 31,162 of NZ_JBVIHM010000012.1, read as the reverse complement.
ACCGGCGCCGACATGTCCACCAAGCTGAAGCTGCTCGGCGTGGACGTGGCCTCCTTCGGAGACGCGCACGGCACCGCCGAGGGCAGCCTCGACGTCGTCTACACGGACGCACGCTCGGGCATCTACAAGAAGCTGGTCGTCTCCCCCGACGGCACCCTGCTCGGCGGGGTCCTGGTGGGGGACGCCGAGATGTACGGCACGCTGCGCCCGCTCACCGGCCACATCCCGCCGATCCCCGCCGAGCAGCTGGTGCTGCCCCCCGGCCTCGGCGCACCCGTCGCCCTCGGCCCGGAGGCGCTGCCCGACGACGCGGTGATCTGCTCCTGCCACAACGTCACCAAGGGCGCGATCACCCCGCTCGGCTCGCTGCCCGAGGTCAAGAAGTGCACCAGGGCCGGTACGGGCTGCGGCAGTTGCCTCAAGACCATCGAGAAGCTGCTGCCGAAGACCGGCGACGGCGGTCTGTGCGACTGCTTCTCCCACACCCGCCAGGAGTTGTACGAGATCGCGCTCGCGCTGCGCGTCGGCTCGTACCAGCAGCTCCTGGACGAGCACGGGCGCCCGGCCGCGCGCGGCGGCGACGGCTGCGAGATCTGCAAGCCCGCCGTCGCCTCCATCCTGGCGAGCCTCGGCAACGGCCACATCCTCGACGGCGAGCAGGCCGCGCTCCAGGACACCAACGACCACTTCCTCGCCAACATCCAGCGCAACGGCTCGTACTCGATCGTGCCGCGCATCCCCGGCGGCGAGATCACCCCCGAGAAGCTGATCGTCATCGGCGAGGTGGCCCGCGACTACGGCCTCTACACGAAGATCACCGGCGGCCAGCGCATCGACCTCTTCGGCGCGCGGGTCGACCAGCTCCCGGTGATCTGGGCGCGGCTGGTGGCCGCCGGGTTCGAGTCGGGCCACGCGTACGGCAAGTCGCTGCGCACCGTGAAGTCCTGTGTGGGACAGACCTGGTGCCGCTACGGAGTGCAGGACTCGGTCAGGATGGCGATCGAACTGGAGCTGCGCTACCGGGGTCTGCGCTCCCCGCACAAGCTGAAGTCGGCGGTCTCGGGGTGCGCCCGCGAGTGCGCGGAGGCCCAGTCCAAGGACTTCGGCGTGATCGCCACGGCCAACGGCTGGAACCTGTACGTGGGCGGCAACGGCGGGGCGACCCCGCGCCACGCGGACCTGCTGGCCCAGGACCTGACGGATGAGGAACTCGTCCGTCTGATCGACAGGTTCCTCATGTTCTACATCCGCACCGCCGACCGCCTGGAGCGCACCTCGGTGTGGCTGGAGCGGATCGAGGGCGGCCTCAAGCACGTCAAGGACGTGGTGGTCGACGACTCACTCGGCATCTGCGACGAGCTGGAGGCGCTGATGGCCACCCATGTCTCCGCGTACCGCGACGAGTGGGCCGAGACGGTCGAGGACCCCGAGCGCCTCGCCCGGTTCGTCTCCTTCGTCAACGCGCCCGGCACTCCCGACCCCACGGTCCGGTTCGTGCCCGAGCGCGGCCAGATCAAGCCCGAACTGCCCGTCCTGACCCTGGAGGTGGCCGCACGATGAACAACGCGACGATGAACGACGCCACGATCAACAACCCCACGATCGACGACAGCAGCATCCGACTCCTTCTGGACGACGGCTGGTTCGAGGTCTGCGAGCGCGCGCGGCTCATACCCGGCCGGGGGGTCGCCGCGCTGCTGCCCGACGGGCGCCAGGCGGCGGTCTTCACCGACCGCACCGGACGCGCGTACGCGATCGACAACCGCGACCCGTTCACCGGCGCGTACGTCATGTCGCGCGGACTGCTCGGTACGGCGCAGGGCCGGGCCTTCGTCGCCTCGCCGCTGCTCAAGCAGCGCTTCGACCTGGAGACGGGCCAGTGCCTGGACGACGACGAGGTCTCGCTCCAGGTGTACTTGACCGATCATTCCATATAGCCCTACTGTCGTCCTCGTGGCCAGGACCAAGGAATTCGATCCGGACGCCGCGCTCCAGTCGGCCGTAGAGCTGTTCTGGCAGCGCGGCTACGAGGCGACGTCGATGGCGGACCTCGTCGAGCACCTCGGCATCGGCCGCGCCAGCATCTACGCGACCTTCGGCAACAAGCACGAGCTGTATCTGAAGGCGCTCGACCGGTACGGCGAGACACACAGCGCGATCCTGTTCCGCGAGCTGTCGGCGCCGGGCCCCGCACTGCCCGCGGTGCGGGCCGTCGTCCGCCGCTTCGCCGCCGAGTCGACTGCCCCGGAAACCCGTCTGAACGGCTGTTTCGCCACCAACACCGCCGCCGAGGTGGGCCCGCACGACGCCGCCGCGGCCCGTCGGGTCGAGCAGGCGTGGGAGCGGCTGGAGACGCTGCTGCACTCCGCGCTCGTACGGGCCGGGGCCCAGGGCGAACTGCCGCCCGAGCGCGATCCGCGCTCACTGGCCCGTCTTTTCCTGGTGCTCATGCAGGGCATGCGGGTGATGGGCAAGGCGTCCGACGACCCGGCGAGGGTGCGGGAGGCGGCCGAGGCCGCGCTGGCACTGCTGGACTGAACAAAGCTGGCACTGCTGGACTGAACAAAACAGCCCCGACGCGGGCGCCGCACCAGGGCGGCGCCCGCTTTCTCCTCCCCCGATAACAGAATGATTGGTCAAGAAATGTCTACTCGCTCAGCTGCCGTCCGCTTCACCGGCAGGACCGCGCTCGTCACCGGGGCCGGATCCGGGATAGGCCGGGCCATCGCACTCGCCTTCGCCGCCGAGGGGGCCCGGGTGGCCGTCGCCGGACGTACCGCAGCCTCGCTCGACGAGACCGTGGCACTGATCGAGGAGGCAGGCGGGGTGGCGGCCGCGTTCCCCGCCGATGTTTCCCGCGCCGAGGACGTGCGCGCCCTGGTGTCGGCCGTCGTCGACCGCTTCGGCTCGCTCGACGTCGCTGTGAACAACGCCGCGGTGCTGCGCGGCAAGGGCGGCGCGGCCCTCGCCGACCTGGCGCCCGAGGACTGGCAGGCCATGCTCGACACCAACCTCACCGGCGTCTTCCTCGCCCTCCGGGCCGAGGTCGGCCAGATGCGCACCCAGGAGCACGGCGGCGCGATCGTCAACGTCGGCTCCAACCTCGGCGCCCACAAGCGGATCCCGGGCGCCGCCGGGTACCTCACCACCAAGGCCGCGGTCTCCGCGCTGACCCGGGCCGCCGCCCTCGACCACATCCAGGACGGCATCCGCATCAACGCGGTCAGCCCCGGCGCCTCCGCCACCACGATGTCGCTGCGCACGGGCGAGACGGAGGCCGAGCGCACGGTGCGGATGAAGACGGACTCGCCACTGGGCCGGGTCTCGACCACCGCCGAGATCGCGGCGGCGGTCCTCTATCTGGCCTCGGACGACGCGGCGTCGGCGGTGGGCACGGACCTGGTGATCGACGGCGGCTCGGCCGCCTGAGCCCCGGCCCGGCGGGCCCCTGCTGTCCGGACCTACCGGACGGTACGGTGGGCCGCATGACTCAGGGCTGGAGCGCGAGGGACATCCCCGACCAGAGCGGCCGTACGGCGGTCGTCACCGGGGCGAACAGCGGCATCGGACTCATCACGGCACGCGAACTCGCCCGCAAGGGCGCGCACGTGATCCTGGCCTGCCGCAGCGAGGCCCGGGGCAAGGAGGCGGAAGCCCTGATCAACCGTCAGGTATACGGCGCGAACGTCCAGTTCGTACCGCTGGACCTGGCGGACCTGTCCTCGGTCCGGGCTTTCGCAGAAACGTATCAGCAGGACAGTCTGGATCTGCTGATCAACAACGCGGGTGTGATGGCGCTGCCGTACGGCAAGACGGCGGACGGCTTCGAGCGGCAGTTCGGGGTCAACCACCTGGGCCACTTCGCGCTCACGGGCCTGCTTCTGTCCCAACTCCGGGCGGCCCCGGCGGCGCGGGTGATCTCGGTCTCCAGCGGTCTGCACGCCCTCTCCAACATCGACCTCGCCGACCTCAACAGCGACCGCCGCTACCGCCGTTGGATCGCCTACGCCCGCTCCAAGACGGCCAACCTCCTCTTCGTCCACGAGCTGTCCCGCCAGCTGCGGTCGGCGGGCTCGGCCGTGGTGGCCGCCGCCGCGCACCCCGGCTATGCCTCGACCAACCTCCAGACGGCCGGCGCCCGCATGGAGGGCCGCCGCGCCGCCGAACGCCTGGCCCAACTCGGCAACCGCCTCCTGGCCCAGCCCGCCGAGGCCGGCGCCCTCCCCACGCTGTACGCCGCCACGGCCCCGTCCGTCCGCCCCGACTCCTTCACGGGCCCCCGCCTCCAGGGCTGGCGCGGCGCCCCCGCGAGATCGTCCCGAGCGAAGTGGACCCTGGACGACGGGACGGGGGAGCGTCTGTGGGTGGCGTCTGAGCAGTTGACGGGGGTGCGGTACGGGTTGTGAGGCCCGGTGGTTGTCTGCGGGTCGGTGGGGGCTGGTCGCGCAGTTCCCCGCGCCCCATTTTGGCCCGGTGGTTGTCTGCGGGCTGTGGGTGGCTGGTCGCGCAGTTCCCCGCGCCCCTTCTTGGCCCGGTGGTTGTCTGCGGGCTGTGGGTGGCTGGTCGCGCAGTTCCCCGCGCCCCTCAGGGAGATGGGGTGCGGCCACGATGTGAGGCACCGGCGGTGGGAAATTCGGCCTCTCCGGCGTGCGAGGAACGGGGGCGGGGGGGCAGCCCCGGCGCGGGGTGCAGGGGCCGCAGGCCCCGCCCGGGGGTCCGGGGGCGGAGCCCCCGGGAGACCACCTCCACCACCCACCCACCCCCGGAGGGTTTAGGGAACGGGCGGGGTGGGGGAATCCCACCCCGTCAAGGCCCCGTCAGGAACCCGCCCCCGCCCGACAAGACCCCGACAACGATCCCGGGCCCCGGGCAGGGCGCGGCGGACCATCGGGGGATGCTGATCAAGTCGATGACCCGGGCCCGCCGGACCCGCGGCCGAGGAACCCCCCGGAACCGGGGCCGGAGCCACAGGCGCAACCGGCGAGGCCGACCGACACCGCCTCACCGCCACCCAGGGCCTCGCCGCCCTCTCCCTCGACGCCATGGCCTCCGTCGCGTACGGCCCCGAGGCCATCGTGCTGGTGCTGGCCGCGGCCGGGTCGTACGGGCTCGGGTTCACCCTGCCCGTGACGCTCGCCATCGCCGCCCTGCTCGCCGTACTCGTCGCCTCGTACCGCCAGGTCATCGCCGCGTTCCCGAACGGCGGCGGCTCCTACGCGGTGGCCCGTGCCCACCTCGGCCCGCGCACCGGCCTGGTCGCCGCGGCCTCGCTGATCCTCGACTACGTGCTGAACGTCGCCGTCTCCGTCACCGCCGGCGTGGCCGCGCTGACCTCCGCCCTCCCCGGTCTCTACGACGACCGCCTCCCCATCTGCCTCGGCGTGCTCGTCCTCGTGACCGCCGTGAACCTGCGCGGCATCGTCGAGTCCGCCAAGGCCTTCCTCGTCCCCACGGTCGTCTTCGTCGGGTCGATCCTGGCGATCGTCGTGGCCGGGCTGTTGCGCGACGGACCGGTCTCCACGCAGGCCGCCGACGGGCACGCCTCGGTCCTGACCGGCAACGCCACCAGCGTCGGCGCGCTGCTCCTGCTCAAGGCGTTCGCCTCCGGCTGCTCGGCGCTGACCGGCGTCGAGGCCGTCGCCAACGCCGTGCCGTCCTTCCGCGCCCCGGCTGCCAAGCGCGCCCAGCGCACCGAGGTCGCGCTCGGCGCCCTGCTCGGCGTGATGCTCATCGGGCTCTCCGTGCTCATCGGGCGTTTCCACCTCCAGCCGGTCGACGGCGTCACCGTCCTCGCCCAGCTCGCGGACGCCTCCCTCGGCCACAACTGGGCTTTCTACGTCGTCCAGTTCGCCACTGTCGTCCTGCTCGCGCTCGCCGCCAACACCTCCTTCGGCGGACTGCCCGTCCTCATGTCGCTGCTCGCCCGCGACAACTATCTGCCGCACGTCTTCGGCCTCAAGGCGGACCGCCAGGTGCACCGCCACGGCGTCCTCGCGCTCGCCACCGTCTCGGGCGCGCTGCTCCTCTTCTCGGGCGGCGACACCAACACCCTGGTACCGCTCTTCGCGATCGGCGTCTTCGTCGGGTTCACCATCTGCCAGACCGGCATGGTGCTGCACTGGCGGCGCGAGCGGTCCGAGCGCTGGCGTGCCAAGGCCGCGCTCAACGGCTTCGGCGCCCTGCTGACCGGGGTGAGCGCGGTCGTCGTCACCGCGACCAAGTTCACCGACGGCGCCTGGCTCGTGGCGATCGCGCTGCCGCTGCTCGTGCTGGCCTTCGAGGCGGTGCACCGCGCGTACGGCAGGATCAGCGAGCGCATCGGCCTCGGCCGCGTCCCGGAGCCGCCGCACCGCGACCGCTCCCTGGTCATCGTGCCGGTGTCGCACCTGTCCCGGCTCACCGGCGACGCGCTGAACGCGGCCGTGTCGCTGGGCGACGAGGTACGGGCCGTCACCGTCACCCACCCCGACGAGGAGGACCGCCGGGCCACCGAGGCGCTGCGCCGCGACTGGCAGCTGTGGAACCCGGGCGTGGAGCTGGTCGAACTGCACTCCCCGCACCGCACGGTGGGCCGCCCGGTCGCCGCGTACGTGGACCGCGTGCACCGCTACCACCCGAACACCCGGGTCACCGTGCTGATACCGGAGGTCGAGCCCGCCCACATCTGGCAGCGGCTGCTCCAGAACCAGCGCGGCTCGGTCCTCGCGCACGCGGTGCGGCGCGATACGGACGCGGCCATCTGCCGCCTGCGCTTCCGGCTCTGAGGGCGGACCCGCGTCCGACAAGCCCCGGCACCTCCCCGGCGGGCCCACGTCGGGGACCCGCCGGGGAGCGACCGTTTCCAGCCACCCCCCGGGAGCCCGTACGACCTACAGCGTCGCCGAGGCGGAACGTTCCGCCATTACCGGCTGGCCGCCCCGCAGCAGCGCCGTCCCCAACGGGGTCAGCGTGTGCAGCACCGCGCTCCCGTGCCGCAGGGTCACCAGCAGCCCGGCCTCCCGCAGGACGCCGGCGTGCTGGCTGGCCGAGGCGAGCGACACCCCCGCCCGGCGGGCGAGTTCGCTCGTCGTACAGCCGTGGCCTATCGACTGGAGCACCGCCGAGCGGGTGTGCCCGACCAGCCGGCCGAGCGAGGGGCCGGGCGCGGTGCCCGCGCCCTGCCTCTCGTACGGCGTGAGGGTGTGCGTCACCGGATACACCAGCACCGGCGGCAGCAGCGGGTCCTGGAGCGTCACCGGCGTACGGCGGCAGAAGAAGGACGGCTGCAGCAGCAGCCCGCGGCCCTCCAGGTACACGTCCCGGTCCACCGGGTAGTCCGCCTCCAGGACGGGGGCGCGCCAGCGCATCATCGGCGGGAGCGAGGCGAGGAGTTCGTCCGCCCCGCCGTCGAGGAGCGCGCGGCCGCGGGCGGCCCGGTCGGCGTCGACGCGGGCCTGGATGTGCGTCCAGTACGGCGAGATGGCGGCCCGGTGGTAGCTGCGCAGCGCGCCCATGAGACGATCCAGCGGCTCGCCGCGGCCCTCGGCGAGCGCCCGCACCCACCGGGGCAGCCCCCGGGGCCCCGCGACCCGGGAGAGCTCGTCGTACAGCCGGTCCTCTCCCGTCTCGCGCACGACCTCGAGCCCTGACTCGATGGTGTGCGGCCCTTCGGCGGGCGTGAGGAAGTCGGGAAAATAGCCGCGGCCCGGCACCACTGCGGAGAGCAGACGTGTTTCGCCGTTCAACCGGGTACGCGTTTCCGTTCGCCATTCACCGAAGACTAGGGCGCCCCGACGGTCTCTTAATCGATGAAAGCTGAGAATCGTTTCCCACAGCGCGTCCGGACCAGGCGCCATGCGCACCCGGGCCAGGTCCACGCCAGTGAAATGAATACGCAGCACCGAATCTCCACCTGTCTCGAATGTTGCAACGTGTTGCATCGTGTTGCATCCGCAATCGTCCCGCCCCTGAGTATGCCTACCGTCACAGGCCGTGACCACCGGCCTTTCAGCCACACTTGAAAGGCATCGCGAGCAGCCCGTGTGTACCGAAAAGCTGTACGACGTCGGGCACGACACCGGGCCGACCGGAAAGACGTTGTGAGGACCGTGGGGGGCTTTGCTTCGTCTGGCGGCGGTAGGCATGGTGGCGGCTCCGTGCCCGGCGGGGATGACAGAGTGCGGTTCACGGATGGGGATCCGTGAACCGCACTCTGCATTTAGGGCCAAGGGCCCGTTGAATGTCCGCACTTCAACAGGAATTAAGCGGACGCACACCCAGGAATCATCTGTGCCCGCATCCGTGCCCGGCCAGGAGCAAGCAGGAGAAGGGCGCGCGGGCATGCGGAAGGGGCGGCACCCCCGCACAGGGTGCCGCCCCTTCTCTGTGGATCCGGAGCCGCCACCGGATCGGTGTTGAGGGTCGGGGACCCGGTGGCGGCTCCGGGGTCTTATCGGGAGTCGCTGCCCTTCGACTCCGCCGCCGCGCGGCCCGCCTCCAGGCGCGCCACCGGGATGCGGAACGGCGAGCAGGACACGTAGTCCAGGCCCACCTCGTGGAAGAAGTGCACCGACTCCGGGTCGCCGCCGTGCTCGCCGCAGACGCCCAGCTTCAGGTCGGGGCGGGTGGCCCGGCCGGCCTCGACGGCGGAGCGCACGAGCGAGCCGACGCCGTCCTTGTCGATGGTCTCGAACGGCGAGACCCCGAAGATGCCCTTCTCCAGGTACGCGGTGAAGAAGCTCGCCTCCACGTCGTCCCGCGAGAAGCCCCAGACCGTCTGGGTCAGGTCGTTGGTGCCGAAGCTGAAGAACTGGGCCGCCTCGGCGATCTGGCCCGCCGTCAGGGCGGCGCGCGGCAGCTCGATCATCGTGCCGATGGTGAGCTTGAGGTCGGTACCCGTGGCCGCCTGGACCTCGGCGATCACCTGGTCGGCCTCGTCGCGGACGATCTCCAGCTCCTGGACCGTGCCGACCAGCGGAATCATGATCTCCGCACGCGGGTCGCCCTTGGCGCCCCGGCGCTCGGCCGCGGCCTCCGCGATCGCCCGCACCTGCATGGCGAACAGACCCGGGATGACCAGGCCGAGGCGTACGCCGCGCAGGCCCAGCATCGGGTTCTGCTCGTGCAGCTTGTGCACGGCCTGGAGCAGTCGCAGGTCGTTCTCGTTGGCGTCCTTGCGGGACTCGGCGAGCGCGACGCGGACCGACAGCTCGGTGATGTCGGGCAGGAACTCGTGCAGCGGCGGGTCGAGCAGCCGTACCGTCACCGGCAGACCGTCCATCGCCTCGAAGAGCTCGACGAAGTCCTTCTTCTGGAGCGGCAGCAAGGCACTGAGTGCCGTCTCACGCTCCTCGTCGGTGTCGGCCAGGATCAGCCGCTCGACCATCTCGCGGCGCTCGCCGAGGAACATGTGCTCGGTGCGGCACAGGCCGATGCCCTGGGCGCCGAACCGCCGTGCCCGCAGGGCGTCCTCGGCGTTGTCGGCGTTGGCCCGTACGCGCAGGCGGCGAACCCGGTCCGCGTACGCCATGATCCGGTGCACGGCCGCGACCAGCTCGTCCGCGTCGTCGGCGCCCGCGTGCATGCGGCCCTCGAAGTACTCGACGACCGGCGACGGCACGACCGGGACCTCACCGAGGTACACCTTGCCGGTGGAGCCGTCGATGGAGACGACGTCGCCCTCCTCGACGACCACACCGCCCGGCGCGGTCATCCGCCGCCGCTTGGTGTCGACCTCCAGCTCCTCGGCGCCGCAGACACAGGTCTTGCCCATGCCGCGCGCAACGACCGCCGCGTGCGAGGTCTTGCCACCGCGCGAGGTCAGGATGCCCTCGGCGGCGATCATGCCGTCCAGGTCGTCCGGGTTGGTCTCGCGGCGGATCAGGATGACCTTCTCGCCCGAGCGGGACCACTTGATGGCGGTGTACGAGTCGAAGACCGCCTTGCCGACCGCGGCGCCCGGGGAGGCGGCGATGCCGCGCCCGAGCTGCTCGACCTTGGCCTGGTCGTCGAAGCGCGGGAACATCAGCTGGGCCAGCTGGGCGCCGTTGACGCGCTGGAGCGCCTCGGCCTCGTCGATCAGGCCCTGGTCCACCAGCTGGGTCGCGATCCGGAAGGCGGCACCGGCGGTGCGCTTGCCGACCCGGGTCTGGAGCATCCAGAGCTGGCCGCGCTCGATGGTGAACTCGATGTCGCAGAGGTCCTTGTAGTGGGTCTCAAGGGTCTCCATGATCTGCATGAGCTGGTCGTACGACTTCTTGTCGATCGACTCCAGCTCGGCCAGCGGCACGGTGTTGCGGATACCCGCGACGACGTCCTCGCCCTGGGCGTTCTGCAGGTAGTCGCCGTAGACGCCCTGGTGGCCGGAGGCGGGGTCGCGGGTGAAGGCGACGCCGGTGCCCGAGTCGGGGCCGAGGTTGCCGAACACCATCGAGCAGATGTTGACGGCGGTGCCCAGGTCGCCCGGGATGCGCTCCTGGCGGCGGTAGAGCTTGGCGCGGTCGGTGTTCCACGACTCGAAGACCGCCTTGACGGCGAGGTCCATCTGCTCGCGCGGGTCCTGCGGGAAGTCGCGTCCGCACTCGGCCTTGACGACCTTCTTGAAGTGCTTGACCAGCTTCTTCAGGTCGGCGGCGTCGAGGTCGGTGTCGACCGTGACCTTCTTGGCGGCCTTGGCGTCCTCAAGGGCGTCCTCGAAGAGCTCGCCGTCCACGCCGAGCACGGTCTTGCCGAACATCTGGATGAGGCGGCGGTAGGAGTCCCAGGCGAAGCGCTCGTCGCCGGACTGCTTGGCGAGACCGGTCACCGAGGCGTCGGAGAGCCCGATGTTGAGGACGGTGTCCATCATGCCGGGCATGGAGAACTTGGCGCCCGAGCGTACGGAGACGAGCAGCGGGTCGTCGGCCTGGCCGAGCTTCTTGCCCATCTTCTGCTCAAGGGCGTCGAGGTGCGCACTGACCTCGTCGCGCAGCGCGGCCGGCTCCTCACCGCTGTCGAGGTAGACCTTGCACGCCTCGGTGGTGATGGTGAAGCCGGGAGGGACCGGCAGGCCGAGGTTGGTCATCTCGGCGAGGTTCGCGCCTTTTCCACCGAGCAGGTCCTTGAGGTCCCTGTTCCCTTCGGTGAAGTCGTAGACGAACTTCTGGCTGTGCTGGAGGTCTTTGTCTTCCGACACGGGTCTCGACTCCTCGGCTCCGAAATAGCGTGGCGGCTGCCCTGACGGCGAGGAACATACCCAGATCGAAGGTGTCTGGGTACGTCCACTTGCGCGTCATGGGGCCTTAACCACTCGTCCGCCACCAGATCGAAAGTAACCGCCATGTAACCGGAGCGATCTTGATGTGTTCACTCCCTGAACCCGGATACGTCAAGAATGCAGGTTTCGCGCTCTTCTGAGCGCCTGTCGGCGCAAGTGAGTTCACTTCTTGAACACTGAAGGGGTGGCACTCAGTGCCACCCCTTCTAGAGATGCAGCCGCCTCGAAAGCGCTCACCTGAGCGCAACCCCTATCAGGCGTGGCGAGAATCACGCCGTCGGACGGGCCGGAATTCCACGATCCGGACCCTGGATCACGCCCACGCGAAACGGCGGAACCGGGTCCGGTTCCGCCGTTTTCCTCCAGTTGATACCGGTCTACCCGCCCGAGGTGTCCAGCTCGGCGTCCGCGCTGATGCCCGAGCAGTCGTACGGGTCCTTCAGCCAGCCGTCCGGCAGGACCACCCGGTTGTTGCCCGAGGTGCGCCCGCGCGGGCCGTCTGCGCCCTCCGGCCACCCCTGGTCCAGGTCGAGCTCGCTCAACTGAGCGCTCAGCTCCTCCAGGGACGAGGTGATCGCCAGCCGCTTGCGCATCTCCGAGCCGACCGCGAACCCCTTGAGGTACCAGGCCACGTGCTTGCGGAAGTCGATCACACCGCGCGACTCGTCGCCGATCCACTCGCCCAGCAGCGTCGCGTGCCGCACCATCACGTCCGCGACCGTACGCAGCGTGGGGCGCGCATAGGAGTCCGTACCCTCGAACGCGGCCACCAGGTCGCCGAAGAGCCAGGGGCGGCCGAGGCAGCCGCGGCCCACGACGACGCCGTCGCAGCCGGTCTCCTTCATCATCCGCAGCGCGTCCTCGGCGGACCAGATGTCGCCGTTGCCGAGCACCGGGACCTCCGGGACGTGCTCCTTCAGGCGCGCGATGGCGTCCCAGTCGGCGGTGCCGCCGTAGTGCTGGGCGGCGGTGCGGCCGTGCAGCGCTATCGCGGTGACGCCCTCCTCGACGGCGATCCGCCCGGCGTCCAGATACGTGGTGTGGTCGTCGTCGATGCCCTTGCGCATCTTCATGGTGACCGGCAGGCCCCCCGCGTTGGAGACGGCCTCGTTGAGGATCGCCCGCAGCAGTGGGCGCTTGTAGGGCAGGGCCGATCCCCCGCCCTTCCTCGTCACCTTGGGCACCGGGCAGCCGAAGTTCAGGTCGATGTGGTCGGCCAGGTCCTCGTCGACGATCATCCGGACCGCCTTGCCGACGGTGACCGGGTCGACGCCGTACAGCTGGATCGAGCGGGGCGTCTCCGACTCGTCGAAGTGGATCAGCTGCATGGTCTTCTCGTTGCGCTCGACCAGCGCCCGCGTCGTGATCATCTCGCTCACGAACAGCCCCTTGCCGCCGCTGAATTCGCGACACAGGGTACGGAACGGGGCATTGGTGATGCCGGCCATGGGTGCCAGCACCACGGGAGGCTGCACGGCATGCGGGCCGATGTTGAGCGTGGTCATCCAGCCATTGTCGCGCATCCCCGCGGTAATTAGTTAGCCGTACTACATGGACCGGGTCGTTAGTTAGGCGTACTATCTAGGGATGCCCGATCTCAGCCCCCGGCGCCGCATGCTCGTGCTGGCGATCTGCTGCATGAGTCTGCTGATCGTCGGCCTCGACAACACGATCCTGAACGTGGCGCTGCCCACCATGCAGCGCGAACTGCACACCACGGTCTCCGGGATGCAGTGGACGATCGACGCGTACACGCTCGTCCTCGCCTCCCTGCTGATGCTCTCCGGCTCCACGGCCGACCGGATCGGCCGCCGCCGGGTCTTCATGGCGGGCCTGGTCATATTCACCCTCGGCTCGCTGCTCTGCTCGCTCGCCCCCAACCTCTCCTCCCTGGTCGCCTTCCGCACGATCCAGGCGGTCGGCGGCTCGATGCTGAACCCGGTGGCGATGTCGATCATCACCAACACCTTCACCGACCCGCGCGAGCGCGCCCGCGCCATCGGCGTGTGGAGCGGCGTCGTCGGTATCTCCATGGCGGCGGGCCCGATCGTCGGCGGCCTCCTGGTCGACTCGGTCGGCTGGCGCTCGATCTTCTGGATCAACCTGCCGGTGGGCCTGGCCGCACTCCTGCTGACCTGGCGGTACGTGCCCGAGTCCCGCGCGCCGAAGCCGCGCCGCCCCGACCCCGTGGGCCAGCTCCTGGTCGTCGCGCTGCTCGGCTCCCTCACGTACGCGATCATCGAGGCGCCGAGCGCCGGCTGGACGTCGGCGCGGATCCTGTTCTTCTGCGCGGTGGCGCTCGCCGCGCTCACCGGCCTTCTGGTCTACGAGCCGAGGCGCCGCGAGCCGCTGATCGATCTGCGGTTCTTCCGCAGCGTTCCGTTCAGCGGGGCGACGGTGATCGCGGTCTCGGCGTTCGCCGCGCTGGGCGGCTTCCTGTTCGTCAACACGCTCTACCTGCAGAACGTACGCGGGCTCAACGCCCTGCACGCCGGGCTCTACATGGTGCCGATGGCGGCGGTCACCCTCGTCGTGGCACCGCTGTCGGGGCGCCTGGTCGCGAGCCGGGGCCCACGGCCGTCCCTGCTGATCGCGGGCGTCACGATGGCCGCGAGCGGGCTGGTGTTCTCGGCGTTCCGGGGCGAGTCGTCGACGCCTCTGCTCTTCACCGGGTACGTCCTGTTCGGCCTCGGCTTCGGCATGGTCAACTCCCCCATCACCAACACGGCCGTCTCCGGAATGCCCCGCTCCCAGGCGGGCGTCGCGGCGGCGGTGGCCTCCACCAGCCGCCAGACGGGCCAGACGCTGGGCGTCGCCGTGATCGGCGCGGTCCTCGCGGGCGGCCTGTCGGGCGCGGCCCCGGGCGGCTACGCCGACGCCTTCCCGGACGCGGCCCGCCCGGCCTGGTGGATCATCACCGGGTGCGGCCTGGCCGTCCTCCTCATGGGCGCGGCCACCAGCGGCCGCCGGGCCCGGGAGTCGGCGCGGCGGACGGCGGAGCGGCTGGAGACGGAGACGGAAGTGGTGGGGGCGGGGGTCTCGTAACCACCGGGGCCCCCACGCGGGCGGACAGGCGGTCACCGCCTTACGCGCCCACGATGGCTTGCCGCCGGCCCTTCCCACGCATTGTCGAGGACCACGCACGCCACGTCCTCCAAGCGGCGCGTGAAGACCCCATGCCCCGTCTCGGCGGTGTGCGACATGATCGCGACGCTTCCCGCCTCAAGGTCGTTCGTCGCGTCCAGCATCCACGCACATCCGCTGCCGTGGAGACACTCGGCCGTCATGGTCACTTCGCTGGACGGGTGCCGCAGCACCCTGTGGACAACGCCCCGCAGCGCGCTCCCGACACTCACTGGAACGCCTCCTCGCCGGGCCACGCCAGGTGGTCGGGGTGACGCGTGATCTCCGCGTTCGCCCTCTGGACGCTCTTGCGCTTTCGCGTCTCCCGAGCCACCTCACGGTCAGCGCGCCAGGCGTCACAGCAGTCACACCCCGGGGCGCCGACCGGCTCCAGACCGTAGGTCGGGTCCACCGCACTGACAGGTACTGAGCCGTACTCCGACCCTGTCGGCAGTCCAACCGGAAGCGCCCACATCAGCGCCACCGGACCACGGGGGTCTCGAACACGCGGACCTGCGCCAGTTCCTCGGGGGAAAGGTGCCGCAGAGCCTCCGGCGCCGTGGCCCACTCGGTTCCACCACCGGGGGAACGCAGGTAGACGCTCCCTTCGTAGCGCTGCTGCACTACGCCGATCTTGTTGTCATTCGCGGTGTCCGCCACATATTCCGGGCTGGTCATGGTCCCGCCCTCGGCGGCCTTATTCTCGCCGGACACGACCGCTCCTCTCCGTAGTGCCATCACTACCGGGGGATTCAGCGTGGCCCACACCGGGGAACCATTCAACCTGTTGGAAGAGAACGAAAGGTTGGTGAACCGCCCTTGAACCGCAAAGAGTTGAGGCCGGACGCCTCGCCGCAGGCGGCTTACGGGGCGCGTCTGCGCAGTCTGCGGGAGGCGCGAGGCTGGACCCAAGATGATCTTGCCGACCGCATGGAATATTCCAGTGTGCACATTTCGGCGGTGGAAACTGGCCGGAAGCCTCCGACTCTCCGGTTCTCGCGTAGCGCAGACCGGGCGTTCGGCCTTGAGGGCACCGCGGACACGTTCGAGCGCGAGTACCAGCAGATGCGTCAAGGCAGCCTGCTGGAAGGGTTCCCGGAGTACGTCAAGCACGAGGGGCGGGCCGTAGAATTACGGCTGTACGAGATTGGGATCATTCCTGGCTTGTTGCAGACACCGGAGTACGCGCGCGTGCTGGCTGACAGTGCCGTACGACGGGGCTCCATCACACCCGAACAAGCAGATGATCGCGTCTCGTTCCTGACGGAGCGCCAGGCAGCTCTGATGCGCCCCCGCCCACCCATGATGTTCGTGGCCATGGACGAAAGTTGCATCCGGCGTACGGTTGGCGGGGCAGCCGTCATGGACGCCCAGCTAGCTCGTCTGGTCGAGTTCGCCGAATTGCCCAACACGCTTCTACAGATGGTGCCGTACGACATCGGCGAGCGTCGCACGTTTGACCTGCCCGTCAACCTCTTGACTCTGCCGGATCGGTCCGTGATCTGCTACGCGGAGTCCCAGGCACAGGGAAACTTAGACCGAGAGAGTGCCTCCGTGGAGCCCATGCTGACGGCCTACCATCAGCTACAGGCCGAATCGCTGTCGCAGGCGGCATCTGTGGCCATGATCGAGCAGGTACGAAAGGGCAAATCGTGACGACCGAATCCCCTCGCTGGTTCAAGTCTTCCTACAGCAACAACGGTGGCAACTGCGTAGAGATCGCCGCCAACCTTGTCGTCACGAGCGGCATCGTCCCCGTCCGTGACTCCAAGACCCCCAACGGCCCGCTCCTGAGCTTCCCCGCAGACGCGTTCTCATCCTTCGTCGCGGGCGTCAAGGCCGGAGAGTTCGGCACCACCTGAGCACGCACCAACCTGGCCACAAGGCCCCGCCACTCCACCCCCTTCGGAGCGGCGGGGCTTCCCGCTGTCAGGCAGCGAGAGCACCTGTCTGGATCACGGCGCGGCGGACGGCGGAGCGGCTGGAGACGGAGACGTAAGTGGTGGGGGCGGGGGTCTCGTAACCACCGTCCCGTAACCGCCGGTCGCCTCCACGCGCGCGTGGATCCCTTACGCCGACACGGCTTCCAGAGCGGACATCTCCAGCAACCGCTCCAGCCCCGCACGCGAGGTGTCGTCCAGCGGAACGTACGTCACCAGGCGCGGGCCCGAGGACGGGCCCAGCCACAGGTTGGTGTGTTCCAGGTGCAGCAGGCCCACATGGGCGTTGCGGATGTACTTCTCGCGGCCGCTCAGGTCGACCACCTCGTGGCGGGCCCAGACCTCGCGGAACTCGGGCGAGCCGTTCTCCAGCCGGTTCAGGAGCGTCTTCCAGGCGGGCTCGGCCAGGTGCTCGGCCATGGAGGCGCGGAACTTGGCGGCCATCATGCGGTTGACGTCCGGCAGATCGGCGACCGCCGCGCGCCAGTCGTCGTTGGTGAAGGCCAGCCACATGCAGTTGCGGTCATCGGGCGGCAGCGCGTCCAGATCGCAGAGCAGCCTGGCGTACGTGCGGTTGTACGCCAGGATGTCGTACCGGCTGTTCTGGATGCAGGCGGGCAGCGGCTCCAGCTGGTCCAGCATCGCGCGCAGCGACGGAGTCACCGTCGGGCAGGGCGCGTTGGGGTTCGGGTCATTGGTGCCCGCGAGGGCGAAGAGGTGCGCGCGCTCGCTGTGGTCCATCAGCAGGGCGCGCGCCAGCGCGTCCAGGACCTGGGCGGAGACCTGGATCTCCCGGGCCTGCTCCAGCCAGGTGTACCAGGTGACGCCGACGGCGGAGAGGTGGGCGACCTCCTCGCGGCGCAGCCCGGGGGTGCGTCGGCGGCGGCCGTGCGGCAGGCCGACCTGTTCGGGCGTGATGCGCTCGCGGCGGCTGCGCAGGAACTCCGCCAGCTCGTGCCTGCGGACGTCGGACTCCGGGGCCACAGTGGTCATGGAAACAGGGTGCCGCACCGCCCACCCCATTGCCAGGTACTGCGTGTACCAGGATAAACAGACTCTGGTACCAGGCTGAGCGAAGGACGATCGTCTTCTGCGTGAGCAATGACGTGAGTACTTCCGGATCCACATCCACCGCAGAGGTCGCCGCCGTCCCGGTCATCCGCCACGGCGGCGCGGCGATCGGCTCGCTCGGGCTGTTCACCGTACTGCTCGGCGCGGCCCTGCCCCTGATCGACTTCTTCATCGTCAACGTCGCCCTGCCCACCATGGAGAAGGACCTGTCCGCGGGCCCGGCCACGCTGGAACTGGTGGTCGCGGGCTACGGCGTCGCGTACGCCGTGCTGCTCGTCCTCGGCGGCCGGCTCGGCGACACCGCCGGGCGGCGCCGGCTCTTCCTCGTCGGCATGGCCGCCTTCGGCGTGACCTCGCTGGCCTGCGGCCTGGCGCCGACCGCGTGGACGCTCGTCGCGGCCCGGGTCGCCCAGGGCGCCGCGTCCGCACTGATGCTGCCGCAGGTCCTCGCCACCATCCAGGCCACCACGGCCGGACCGCGCCGGGCCCGCGCGATGAGCCTGTACGGGGCGACCGCGGGGCTCTCCATGGTCGCCGGGCAGATCCTCGGCGGCGTGCTGGTCGCCGCCGACATCGCGGGCAGCGGCTGGCGCGCGGTCTTCCTGGTCAACGTGCCGGTGGTGATCGTCGGGCTGGTGCTCGCGGCCCGCAGTGTGCCGGAGACCCGCTCGGACCGGCCCGCCTCGGTGGACGTACCCGGCACGCTGCTGCTCGCGCTCTCGCTGATCAGCCTGCTGCTGCCGCTGACCGAGGGGCGCGCGGCCGGGTGGCCGCTGTGGACCTGGGTCTCGCTCGCCGTCTTCCCGTTCGCCGCCTTCGCGTTCTTCCGGACCGAGCAGCGGGCCGACCGCCTCGGCGGTACGCCGCTGGTGCCGCCGAGCCTGCTGCGGCTGCCCTCGCTGCACCGCGGCCTCGTCATGATCGTGCCGTTCTCGGTCGGCTTCAGCGGCTTCATGTTCGTGATCGCGGTCGTCCTCCAGCAGGGCCTGCGGATGGGCCCGGTCTCCGCCGGGCTCGCCCTGGTGCCGATGGCGGTGGCGTTCTTCGCCGCGTCGCTCGCCGGGCCGCGCCTGATCGGCCGGTACGGGAGCCGGGTCGTCACCACCGGCGGCCTCATCCAGGGCCTCGGCATCACGGTCCTGGTGCTCACCGTCTGGCAGGACTGGCCCGGCCTCGGGACAGCCGAGCTGGCGCCGGGCGTCGCGCTGGCCGGGCTCGGCCAGGGCCTCCAGCTTCCGGTGCTGTTCCGGATCGTGCTCTCCGACGTCCCGACCGACCGCGCGGGTGTGGGCAGCGGCGTCCTGGTCACCACCCAGCAGTCCGCCCTCGCCCTCGGCGTCGCCACTCTCGGCAGCCTCTTCCTCTCGCTGGCGCCCTCGATGGGCACGCGGGACGCGCTGGCGGTGACCTTGCTGGTGCAGCTGGCGGCGGTGGTGCTCACGGTGCTGCTGAGCCTGCGGCTGCCGAAGACGGTGGGGTGAAGGCCGACCGGCAGGCGCGGGGTGACAGGTGACAAGTAACAGATGACAGATATTGAAATCTGTCATCTGTTATGCGATGGTTGGTATCGCAACCCCCACCCCACGCCCCTCAAGGAGTGACCAGCCATGCGCACCCGCACCCTCGGCACCACCGGCCCCCAGGTCTCCGCCCTCGGCCTCGGCTGCATGGGCATGTCCGCGCTGTACGGCGAGGCCGACCGGGCCGAGTCCATCGCCACCATCCACGCCGCGCTCGACGCGGGCGTGACGCTGCTCGACACCGGCGACTTCTACGGCATGGGCCACAACGAGCTGCTGATCGGCGAGGCGCTGCGCAGCGCACCCGCCGCCGCCCGCGAACAGGCGCTCACCAGCGTCAAGTTCGGCGCCCTGCGCGACCCGGACGGCGGCTGGGCCGGTTACGACGGCCGCCCCTCGGCGGTGAAGAACTTCGCCGCGTACTCGCTCCAGCGGCTCGGCGTCGACCACATCGACGTCTACCGCATCGCCCGGCTCGACCCGGACGTCCCGGTCGAGGAGACCGTCGGCGCCATCGCCGAACTGGTCCAGGCCGGACACGTACGGCACATCGGGATGTCCGAGGTCGGCGCGGACACCCTGCGCCGGGCCGCCGCGGTCGCCCCGGTCTCCGACCTCCAGATCGAGTACTCGCTGATCTCGCGCGGCATCGAGGACGAGATCCTGCCGACCGCCAAGGAGCTGGGCATCGGCATCACCGCGTACGGCGTGCTCTCGCGCGGTCTGATCAGCGGCCACTTCACCCGTGACCGGCAGCTGGCGGCCAATGACTTCCGTGGGATGAGCCCTCGCTTCCAGGGCGAGAACCTCGACCGCAACCTGGACCTGGTCGAGGCGCTGCGCAAGGTCGCCGAGCACCAGGGCGTCTCGGTCGCGCAGATCGCGATCGCCTGGGTGATCGCGCAGGGCGAGCGGTTCGGCGCGGACGTCGTACCGCTGGTCGGCGCCCGCCGCCGGGACCGCCTCACCGAGGCGCTCGGCGCCCTGGACGTCACGTTCGACGCCCGCGACCTGGCCGCGATCGAGGCGGCGGTCCCGGCCGGAGCGGCCTCGGGCGAGCGCTACCCGGCGGCGCAGATGGCCCATCTGGACAGCGAGCACTGAGTTGTCCACAGGGCCGGGCCCGGTGGCGGACACGGCGGGTAACGTCAAGGTCATGAGTACGGAACCACTGACCGCCGAGCGCATCCTCGAAGCGACCGAGGAAGTGCTGCGCCGCCACGGCCCGGCGAAGGCCACGGTCGTCGATGTCGCCCGCCAGCTCGGCGTCAGCCACGGCAGTGTGTACCGCCACTTCCGTACGAAGTCGGCGCTGCGGGAGGCCGTCACCAAGCGCTGGCTGGACCGCACGACGCGCGAGCTGAGCTCCATCGCGGACGACGAACCCAAGGACGCGGAGGCGTCGCTGCGCGCCTGGCTGGCGGGGCTCTTCGAGGCCAAACGCCGCAAGGCGGGCGACGACCCCCAGCTGTTCGCGACATACGAGGTGCTGCTCGCGGAGAACAGCGCGGTGGTCGAGGAGCACATCACCGAACTGGTCGCGCAGATCGAGCAGATCGTCCACCGGGGCGTGGAGCGCGGTCAGTTCACGTCCCTGGGGCCGGACGCGAACGTGGCCCGCGCGGTCTTCGACGCCACGAGCCGCTTCCACGACCCGGCGTACGCACCGCAGTGGCTCAGGCCGGAGATCCTGACGGAGTTCGGGGCCGTGGCCGACCTGGTCCTGGGCGGGCTGCGGCTCCCCGAGGGCCGCTAGGGCCTGTCCGGCGGATCTTGTCTGGGACGCGGGGTCCTGGCACGCCCTCCCCCAAGGCCTCAAGGGCCAGGGGGACCCCCAGCGGCGTTGTCGTCGGTTGCCGACTCCCCTTGGGGAAGCACCAGGACCCCGCTCACCAGGACCGAAGGCGGAGGCACCTCGCGGGCGACCAGATCCGCCGGACAGGCCCTAACGCCAGCGGGTGTAGTCCACGGTCGCGGCGCCCGAGCCGGAGGAGACCGTGATGAGGCGGTCCGAGGCCGGGTCGCGCAGGGAGTCCTCGATGTCGCGGGCGCCCGAGCCCTTCGTGCCCTCGACCCGGTAGCGGGAGCCCGCGGGGACGAAGAGGTCGACGCTGCCCGAGCCGGCGGAGGCGGTGACCTCGCGGGGCGGGGTGACGAACTCCAGCTCCGCGTGGCCGGAGCCGGAGCGCACCTCGGCCACGGCGGAGCCGATCGCGGCGCCGCTGAAGGAGCCGGAGCCGACGGATGCGTTGATCGGGCCGCGTACGCCGTAGAGCTTGACGCTGCCGGAGCCGCCGTCGACGTCGACCGGACCGGTGAGGCCGCTGACCCGGACGGTGCCGGAGCCGCTGTTCACCTTGAGCGCGACCCCGGCGGGCACGGTCAGGTCCAGCTCGACGGAGCAGCCGAGGCTGGTGACGGCGAACCTGCCGTCGCACTCGGGCCGCAGCCTGAGGGTGTCGCCGTCCCACTCCTTGGCGACCTTGGGCTTGCGCAGCGACCAGGAGAGCCGCTCCTGGATGCGGACCTCGCCCTCGACGCCCGGCGTCACGGTCAGCTCAGCGCTGCCCGCGTCCACCTGGATCGTCCTGACCGGGTGGCGGTCGCTGGTCTCGACGCTGGTGTGGCTGGAGGTCTGGCGTGCGTACTGCGCGTACACCTCGAAGCCCAGCGGCGCGGCCACGAACAGCGCGCTGAGCACGGCGGCCAGGATCCACAGCCCCCGGTGCCGGGGCCGCTCGCGGTCCGTGCCGGGGCCCGGGGGGCGGGTGTCGGTGGCGGTCATGAGCCGCCGTCCAGGAACCGCAGGACCGCCAGGACGCGGCGGTGGTCGCCGTCGGCGACGGGCAGGTCGAGCTTGGCGAAGATGCTGTTGATGTGTTTGGCGACGGCGCTCTCGCTGACGACCAGCTGCTCGGCGATGCCCGCGTTGGAGCGGCCCTCGGCCATCAGGGCGAGGACTTCGCGTTCGCGCGGGGTGAGGCGTTCCAGCGGGTCGTTACCGCCGCCCCGGCGCAGCAGCAGCTGGGCGACGACCTGCGGGTCGAGCGCGGTGCCGCCGCCCGCGACGCGCTTGAGCGCGTCGATGAACTCCTCGACGTCGGCGACCCGTTGCTTGAGCAGGTAGCCGATGCCGCCGCTCTGGGCGGTGAGCAGGTCGGCCGCGTACCGCTCCTCGACGTATTGAGAGAGCAGCAAAACGGCGGTGTCAGGCCACTGCTGACGGATCATCAGTGCGGCCCGTACGCCCTCGTCGGTGAAGCCGGGCGGCATCCGTACGTCGACCAGGGCCAGCTTCGGCCGGTGTTCCTCGACGGCGGCGAGCAGCCCCTCGGCGTCCTCCGCCTCGGCGGCCACCTCGAACCCCGCCATCTCCAGGACCTTGACGAGTCCTATCCGCAGCAGCACCGAATCCTCGGCGATCACAGCCCGCACGGCAGCTCCACAGTGATGACGGTCGGGCCCCCGAGGGGGCTGTTGATCCGGATGGTTCCGTCCACGGACCCTACGCGTTTGGCGAGGCCCCGCAGTCCGGTGCCGGCGGCGGCGTCGGCTCCCCCCGCCCCGTTGTCGGAGACGGTGAGGCGGAGCAGGTCGCCGCGGCGGCCGATCTGGACGGAACAGCGCGTCGCCCGGGCATGCTTGGCGACGTTCGCCAGCGCCTCGGAGACGACGAAGTAGGCGACGGCCTCGACCGTGGGGGCCGGGCGGCGGTCGATGTCGACGGTGAGCTCGACGGGCAGCGGGGCGCGGGCGGCGATGCCGGACAGGGCGGCGTCCAGGCCCCGGTCGTCGAGGACGGCCGGGTGCAGCCCGCGCACCAGGTTGTTGAGCTCCTCGATGGCCTCCTTGGCCTCGCGGTGCGCCTCGTCGATGACGGCCCGGGCCTCGGGCGGCAGATCGGTGAGGGTGGCGCGGGCCAGGCCCAGGTTCATGGCGAGGGAGACCAGCCGCTGCTGGGCGCCGTCGTGCAGGTCGCGCTCGATGCGGCGGCGCTCGGCGTCGGCGGCGTCCAGCACCCCGGCGCGGCTCTCGGCCAGGGTCTCCACGCGCCGCTCCAGCTCCTTGGCCCGGTTGGGGCCGAGCAGGGCGGCGGCCGCGTGGCCGTCGAGCCGGGCGGCGGCGGCCGCGAACCAGGGGGTGGCGAGCAGGAGCAGCGCCCCGCCGACGGAGAACAGGACGTACGCGTCGGTCCAGACCGGGAGCCCGGCGTTCAACGGCAGCGCCCACAGCCACGACAGGACGAAGGCGCACACGAAGCCCACCGCCCAGCCGCACACCACCAGGACGCCCGCCGCCGCGGCGAGCGGGGCGACGAGGAGGTGGTAGCCGTACTGCCGCCAGGTCGACTCCGACCGCAGCCGCTCGACGAGCCCGCGCCAGCTCAGCCTGCGGCTGCGCCAGGCGATGCCCGGCACGTCCAGACCGAGCAGCGACCAGAACCGGCTGCGCTGCAGCGCGGTGAGGAGCGGGCTGAGGACGAGCACGAACAGCAGGGCGCTGGGGGTGTGTCCCGGTGCCATGACCATGTACGTGACGGAGCCGGCGGCGGGCAGGGCGAGCGGTATGCCCGCCACCGCGAAGGTGGTGTTGCGCCAGGCCCACGCCGACCACGGGGCGTGCGCGGCGGCCCAGTCGAACGCGCGCCGCAGCGGGCCGGGAGTTGCCATGTGCATACCGTAAACGCCCAGTTCGGAGCGGTGCCATCACGCTACTGCCCGCTCGGGGGTATAGCTGGCACCACCCTCAGGTCGGACAGTCGCGCTACTGATCTCAACCGCCGGGCGGGCGAGGCTTGTTGCCGTGCCCGGTGGAGAGACCGCCGGGCCGGAAGGAGCCCCGCCGCCATGACGCTCGTCGCCCCGCAGATCCGCATCCGCCGGCCGCGCCTCGCGACGCTGCTGACGGGGGCGGGGGTTTCTCTGGTGCCGTGGATGGTGGTCCTCGCGCAGACCCTGCCGCAGACCGTCGAGGTCTCCAACTGGCCCGCGGCGTGGATCGGCCTCGACGCGGCGCTCGCCGTCGGGCTCGTGGGGACCGGGCTGTTGCTGCGGCGCCGGGACCCGCGGGTGTCGCCTGCGGCGGCCGCGACGGGGGCGCTGCTCGTGATGGACGCGTGGTTCGACGTGACGACCGCCGCGGCCGGTCCCGAGTTCGCGACCGCCGTCGCGCTGGCCGTGCTTGCGGAGCTGCCGCTCGCGGTGACGTGCGCGGTCGTCGCGCTGCGGCGCGCGTAGCTTTGTGCGTGGGACTTCAGCGCTTTGTGCGTGGGGCTTCAGCCGCGGACCGTGCTGGGCTGGTCGCGCAGTTCCCCGCGCCCCTAAGTAGTACGTGGCTAGGCCCCGGTTCCGCCAATGCGGGACCGGGGCCTAGCCTTTGGGGTCGCGGGGAACTGCGCGACCAGCCACAGACGGCCCGCAGTCGAAACACCGCCCCCCGCGGAGCGCCTAGCAGCCCAGAAGCCGCGCACCCAGGTACGACTGGATCTGGTCCAGGGAGACCCGCTCCTGCGACATCGTGTCCCGCTCGCGAACCGTCACCGCGTTGTCGTCGAGCGTGTCGAAGTCGACCGTGACACAGAACGGCGTACCGATCTCGTCCTGGCGACGGTAGCGACGGCCGATCGCACCCGCGTCGTCGAACTCGATGTTCCAGTTCTGCCGCAGGTCCGCCGCCAGGCCCTTCGCCTTCGGGGAGAGCTGCGGGTTGCGCGAGAGCGGCAGCACCGCGACCTTGACCGGCGCCAGGCGCGGGTCGAGGCGCATCACGGCGCGCTTCTCCATGACGCCCTTGGCGTTGGGCGCCTCGTCCTCGTTGTAGGCGTCGAGGAGGAAGGCGAGCATGGAGCGGCCGACACCGGCGGCGGGCTCGATGACGTACGGGGTCCAGCGCTCGCCGGCTTCCTGGTCGAAGTACGACAGGTCGCTGCCGGACGCCTTGGCGTGCGCCGAGAGGTCGTAGTCGGTGCGGTTGGCGACGCCCTCCAGCTCGCCCCACTCGCTGCCGCCGAACTGGAAGCGGTACTCGATGTCGGCGGTGCGCTTGGAGTAGTGGGAGAGCTTCTCCTTGGGGTGCTCGTACCAGCGCATGTTCTCCTCACGGAGACCCAGGCCCGTGTACCAGTTCCAGCGCTGCTCCATCCAGTATTCCTGCCACTGCTCGTCCTCGCCCGGCTTGACGAAGAACTCCATCTCCATCTGCTCGAACTCGCGGGTGCGGAAGATGAAGTTGCCGGGCGTGATCTCGTTGCGGAAGGACTTGCCCATCTGCGCGATGCCGAAGGGCGGCTTCTTGCGCGAGGTCTGCTGGACCTGGCCGAAGTTGGTGAAGATGCCCTGCGCGGTCTCGGGGCGCAGGTAGGCGACGGAGCCGCTGTCCTGGGTCGGGCCGAGGTGGGTGGAGAGCAGACCCGAGAAGTTCTTGGGCTCGGTGAAGGTGCCCTTGTTGCCGCAGTGGGGGCAGTTGATGTCGGCGAGGCCGTTCGCGGGCTCCTTGCCGTGCTTCTCCTCGTACGCCTCGGTCAGGTGGTCCGCGCGGAAGCGCTTGTGACAGGAGGTGCACTCGGTGAGCGGGTCGGTGAAGGTGGCGACGTGGCCGGAGGCCTCCCAGACCTCGGTGGCCAGGATCACCGACGAGTCGATTCCGACGACGTCCTCGCGCGCGGTGACCATGTAACGCCACCACTGGCGCTTGAGGTTCTCCTTCAGCTCGACACCCAGCGGCCCGTAGTCCCAGGCGGCGCGCTGGCCACCGTAGATCTCACTGCAGGGGTAGACGAAGCCACGGCGCTTGCTCAGGTTGACGATGGTGTCGATCTTGTCGGCGGCCACGGTGCTCTCTTCATTACGACGACGACGAACGGCGAATACCCCAGATTAGCGGCGGCCTCCACCCCTGGATCAAATCGGTATCTCCCCACGGCCCGGAGCACCGCCCCGGAGTACCACCCGGAGCGCCGCTCGGCGCGGGGCCCGCACCAGGCCTTGTTGACAATCGTTTCCACTTTTGTTGAAAATGACTGTCATGAACGTACGACGCCTCATACCCGCCGCCGCCCTCTCCACCGCCGTGGTGCTCGGCCTCGGCGCCCTGACCGCCTGCTCGGCCTCCGGCGCCGGCTCGGGCATGAAGGACGGCAAGCTGGACGTGGTGGCGTCGTTCTATCCGATGCAGTACCTGGCGGAGCGAATAGGCGGCGACCACGTCTCCGTACGCAACCTCACCAAGCCGGGCGTCGAGCCGCACGACCTGGAGCTCAGCCCCAAGCAGACCGCCTCCCTCGGCGAGGCAGGACTGGTCGTCTACCTCAAGGGCATCCAGCCCGCCGTGGACAAGGCCATCGCACAGTCCGGTGCCAAGCACACCGTCGACGCCGCCACCCTCACCAAGCTGGAGGACCACGGCACCGAGGTCGGCCACGGCCACGAGGGCGAGGAGCACCACGGCGGGAGCGAGGCCGGCGCCGACCCGCACGTCTGGCTGGACCCGGTCAAGTACGCCGAGGTCGCCCAGGGCGTCGGCAAGGCCCTGGAGAAGGCCGACCCCGACCACGCGGCGGACTACAAGAAGAACACCGACGCCGTGGTCAAGGACCTCGGGACGCTGAACGAGAAGTTCACGGCGGGCCTGAAGAACACCGCCACCAAGACCTTCATCACCACCCACTCCGCCTTCGGCTACCTCGCCGAGCGGTACGGGCTGACCCAGGAGGGCATCGCGGGCATCGACCCCGAGGCCGAGCCGAGCCCCGCCCGGGTCAGGGAGCTCCAGTCCATCGCGAGGAAGGACCACGTCGACACGGTCTTCTTCGAGACACTGGCCAGCGACAAGACCGCCAAGACCCTCGCCGGGGACACCGGGCTGAAGACCGACGTCCTGGACCCCCTCGAAGGCATCACCAAGAAGTCCAAGGGCGACGACTACCTCAAGGTGATGGAGTCCAACCTGGCCGCGCTGCAGAAGGCGCTCGGCGCGAAGTGAGCACCCCCCAGTCCGCATCCGGCACCCCGGAATCCGGCACATCGGAGGCCCCAGTGATGGAACCCGTGATGGAACCCGTCCTATCCCTGCGCGGAGCCACGGCGACCCTCGGCTCGCGTCCGGTGCTGCGCGGCATCGACCTCACCGTCGAGCGCGGCGAGGTCGTCGCCCTGCTCGGCGCCAACGGCTCCGGCAAGTCCACCGCCGTGCGCTCGGCGATCGGCCAGGTGCCGCTCACCGGGGGCCGCATCGAACTGTTCGGTACGGAGCTGAAGCGCTTCCGGGACTGGGCGCGCGTCGGCTATGTGCCCCAGCGCACCACCGCCGCCAGCGGGGTCCCCGCGACCGTCCGCGAGGTCGTCGCCTCGGGGCGGCTCTCCCGTACGAAACTGGGCCTGCTCTCCAAGGCGGACCGGGAGGCCGTGCGCCGGGCCATCGAGCTCGTGGGCCTCGCCGACCGCGCCAAGGACTCGGTGAACGCCCTCTCCGGCGGCCAGCACCAGCGCGTCCTGATCGCCCGCGCGCTCGCCTCCGGGCCCGAGCTGCTGATCATGGACGAGCCGATGGCGGGCGTCGACCTGGCCAGCCAGGAGATCCTCGCCGCGACCCTGCGCGAGCAGGTCGCGGGCGGTGCGACCGTGCTGCTCGTGCTCCATGAGCTCGGCCCGCTGGAGCCGCTGATCGACCGCGCGGTGGTGCTGCGCGACGGCTGCGTCACCCACGACGGCCCGCCGCCCAAGGCCACCGACCAGCACGCTCCCCCAAGCTCTCAACTTCGTTCGAGCAGGGGGTACCCCCAGCCCGGCCACTGCCACGCCGACCCCCACCCGGCCGCCGAGCCGACCCGTACAGGACTGCTGACCTGATCATGGAAATCCTCCAGACCGCCTTCATGCAGCGGGCGCTCATCGCGGCCGTCCTGGTCGGCATCACCGCGCCCGCCGTCGGTATCTACCTGGTCCAGCGCCGCCAGGCCCTGATGGGCGACGGCATCGGCCACGTCGCCATGACCGGCGTCGGCCTCGGCTTCCTGCTCAACACCAGCCCGGTGTGGATGGCGACGCTCGTCTCCGTCGTCGGCGCCGTGACGATGGAGCTGATCCGGGCGTACGGCAAGACGCGCGGCGACATCGCCCTCGCCATGCTCTTCTACGGCGGCATGGCGGGCGGTGTGCTTCTGGTCAACCTCTCGGACACCGGCTCCAACGCCAACCTCTCCTCGTACCTCTTCGGCTCGCTCTCCACCGTCTCGGACTCGGACGTCACCTCGATCTGTGTGCTCGCCGCGTTCGTGGTGCTCGTCACGGTCGGGCTGCGGCGGCAGCTGTTCGCGGTGAGCCAGGACGAGGAGTTCGCCCGCGTCACCGGACTGCCGGTGCGGGCCCTGAACCTGCTGATCGCGGTGACCGCCGCGATCACCGTCACGGTCGCCATGCGGGCCGTGGGGCTGCTGCTTGTCAGCGCGCTGATGGTGGTCCCGGTGGCGGCGGCCCAGCAGATCTCCCGCTCGTTCGCGGTGACGTTCGTCCTCGCGGTGGTCATCGGCACGACGGTCACACTGGCCGGAACGGTCACCTCGTACTACCAGGACGTGCCGCCCGGCGCGACGATCGTGCTGCTCGCGATCGGCGCGTTCATCGCCCTGACCGCGCTCGCCGCACCTTTGGCGCGCAGGCGTGCGCGGGTGGCCGAAACCGCCGCGCAACAGTGCACCCTGGAGGTGCCGGGGTCGCGTACCGAGGCCGACGAGGCCACGGTCTGACCCCGACCTGGCAGAATGGCCCGACGACGTGAGCGGGCGACGGTTTGAGGGAGGCACCTGTGGCGACGGCTGGACCACCCGTACGCGGCCGGTCGACCAAGCAGCGGGCCGCCGTGGCGGCGGCCCTCGACCAGGTGGACGAGTTCCGCAGCGCGCAGGAGCTGCACGACATGCTCAAGCACCGGGGCGACTCGGTGGGACTGACCACGGTCTACCGCACCCTGCAGTCGCTCGCCGACGCCGGCGAGGTCGACGTGCTGCGCACCAGCGACGGCGAGTCGGTCTACCGGCGCTGTTCGTCGGGCGACCACCATCACCATCTGGTCTGCCGGATGTGCGGCAAGGCCGTCGAGGTCGAGGGCCCGGCGGTGGAGAAGTGGGCCGAGGCGATCGCCGAGCAGCACGGCTTCGTGAACGTGGCGCACACCGTGGAGATCTTCGGCACCTGCGCGGAGTGCGCGGCGGCCGCGGAGAAGTAGGGCACGCGCCGCAGGACGTACGAGACGTACGAAAGGGGCCCCGGGAGTCGTTCCCGGGGCCCCTTTCGCGTACCCGGCGCGAGTGGCACTTGCAGACCGGGTGTCCCGTTCGTAGCGCACCGGAACCCTGGATTCAGCCGCGCGCATCCGGCTGAATCCAGCCGTCAGAACGTACGTCGATGTCGCCCTATCGCACCTGAAGTGCAGGTCAGCGAGGCGGTGCGCGGGTGCGTTCGGGCCACCCGGGGGAACGCTTTGGGCCAGACTCAACCCAGACTAAAGAAACCGTCGGGTTGGTTTCTATAGAATCTCCCCCTTGGCTCCTGTCCTCCAGAAGCCGTCCTTCGCGCGCGACAACGGAGTTACACCATGAGCAAGCAGCAACGGGCTGAGCGGACACGTCAGACGCTGATCCTGGCCGCGGCCGAGGTGTTCGACAGGGACGGTTTCGCACCGTCCTCACTGACCACGATCAGCACCCGGGCCGGCGTCAGCAACGGGGCGCTGCACTTCCACTTCGTCAGCAAGAACGCCCTGGCCGAGGCCGTCTGCGACCACGCCATGGCGTCCCTGCGGCAGATCGCGCGCCCGCGCGACACCGGGCACGGCCGGGCGCTCCAGGTCCTCGTGGACACCACGCACGCGCTGGCGTTCCGGCTCGGCGACGACGTGATCCTGCGGGCCGGGTTCGGGCTCAGCTCCGACGCGACCTGGAAGGGGGCGAGGGACCTGCGCCAGTACTGGGTCGACTGGGTGGGCGACGTGCTGGCCGGGGCGGCCGCAGAGGGCGCGCTCGCCGAGGGGGTCGCGGTGGAGGACGCCAAGGCGGTGATCGCGGCGACGACCGTCGGCTTCGAGGCGATGGGGCGCAGCCAGCCGCGCTGGTCCTCGCGGCAGATGTTCGGCAAGTTCTGGGGTCTGCTGCTGCCTCGGCTGGCCCGGGCCGACGCGCTCGGCTCCCTGAAGCCCGACGGCAGCCCGGGGCTGGCGGCGGCGCTGCCTGTGTAGGGGCCGCCGCAGGGGCCGCGGCGGATCCCGTCCGGACGTGGCCCCTCCGAAGTCCTGCACGCCGTGACCGCGGGGGCGTGCAGGGCCGAGGCCGGTCAGATCGCCGCACCGGACGTGTGCGGGTTGCGCGGGCGGTCAGGCCCCGATCCGCCGGGCCGGCCGCGCGAAGGGCGCGGAGTACGCCGCAGCCGCCGCCGAGCCCGGCCGGGCGTACACCTCCCCCAGTGGGACCTGCCGGCCGCCGGACACCACCTCCAGCGGGCCCAACATCCTGAAGCGCATAGCTCCCCCGGTCCGGTGTGCGCAGTCGTGCCGCATCGACTTCGACTTGTTGTGAGATGACAAACCGGTATCCCGGTTTGTCAAAGCTGTTAAACCGGTGCCAAATCTCCCAAAGGGCAAGCTGATTGCTGAGTTCGAACCCCTGCGTGCGCAGGGGAACCGTACGGCAGGTCGGTTTTAGTGTGCCTTACGGGGTGGCGAGCGCACCCGGCGTACGGGCAATCCCCCAGAGGACCCCGCTCCGGCTCGCTCCGATTCACTCCGGTTCGCTCGGGCTCAGCCTTCAACTGGCTTGAGGATCACTACAACCGTCGAGAGAGCGAGGAATTCAAGGATTCCGTTTCCCGCGATCAGGAATGCATTTCGTCGGCTGATCGCCGAACGGGGCCGAAGTCAACCCCGAAGTGATTTCCGTCAATTCCCTGCGCCGCAGGACCACTCGGGGTGGGCCCCACCTGCGGCGCGGCCCCGACTCCCGGGCACGTCAGGGGACTTGGGCGGGCCCGTCCGGCACTCGGCACTCCCCGTTTGATTTCCGGACGGTGGACAACTGCGGAGTAACGCCGGATACGGTCCCTCAAGGATGCTTCGAGGGTGGAGCTGTACAAACCCACTCGGCGTTTCGTTCTCGATCTTTCCGCTTCAGCACCGCAAGTTGAGGAGCAGTCGTCGTGCGCAAGGTGCTCATCGCCAACCGTGGCGAAATCGCTGTCCGTGTCGCCCGTGCTTGCCGGGACGCCGGGATCGGGAGCGTAGCCGTCTAC